>JAHDGD010000116.1 GCA_020627825.1 Saprospiraceae bacterium | reverse complement strand
AAAGTTGTTCTTTTACTTATCCAAATTTGATTTTGTACCACTCAAGACACTTTTCCAAACCAGCGTTTACATTGATTTCTCCCTTGTAATCCAACATTGATTTAGCCTTTGATATATCTGCCAAGCTATGCGGAATGTCGCCTTCACGTTTCGGACCAAATAGAACTTGGGATTCAGAATTTGTTATAGATTTTATTGCCTCCCAAAGTTCAAGGATAGTGGTCCTTTCACCACATGCAACATTGAATATTTGGTTAAGGCATTTTTCATTGCTCGTAAAAAGACTTAAAATGTTTGCTTCGATTACGTTTTCTACATAAGTAAAATCCCTACTATGTGAACCGTTACCGTTTATCGTTGGATTCATATTGGATAAAGCTGCTTTAAAAAAAAGGGGTATTACCGCAGCATATGCACCATGAGGATCTTGTTTAGGCCCAAAAACATTAAAATACCTTAGGCCAATAAATTTAAAGTTATAATTATTAGCAAAAACCTTTGCGTATAATTCGTTTACATACTTAGTTATGGCATAAGGCGACAAGGGTTGTCCAATATTATTTTCAACCTTAGGTAAAGTTTCGCTATCTCCATAAGTAGAAGACGAAGCGGCAAAAACAACGCGCTTTATATTTTGTTCTTTTGCAGCACTAAAAATGTTTAATGTTCCTGTAATGTTTACGGCATTACTTGTTAAAGGGTCTTTTAAACTTCTAGGTACCGAGCCAAGCGCAGCTTGATGAGATATTAAGTCCATTCCTTTACAAGCCTCTAAACAGGTTTCATAGTTTCGTATATCCCCTTCAATGAACTCAAAGCGCGGATGTTCTAGTTCCAGCTTGATGTTATCAATAAATCCGTTTGATAAATCATCAAGGACTCGAATTTTATTAACCCGTGAATCTTCTAGGAGGACTTCGGTTAAATTGGATCCAATAAAGCCAGCACCTCCTGTAATTAAGATATTTTTTCTTTCTTGACTCAAGACGAAGTAATAATTTATAATCTAGCGTCAACGCTATCTTTATCAAAGAAACATTTTACATCATAGATAACACTGTTAATGTTTTTTAAATCATTTAGGTTTAAAGACTTAAAATCATTATGTGCAACGGTTAATATAATAGCATCGTATGTTGAATCTGGAATTTCATTTATAAGTTTAATACCATATTCATGCTTTACTTCTTCGGGGGAAGCCCATGGGTCGACCAAGTCTATGTTTAGATTGTATGATAATAATTCAGTGTATACATCTATCGCTTTTGTATTTCGAATGTCCGGACAGTTTTCTTTAAAAGTAAATCCAAGCATTAATACTTTTGAACCTTTAACCTTAATGTCTTTTTGAATCATCAATTTCACGATTTCACTCACGACATATTCTCCCATCCCGTCATTCAATCGGCGACCAGCAAGTATAATTTCTGGATTGTATCCAGACTCTTGAGCTTTTTGCGCGAGATAATAAGGGTCAACTCCTATACAATGTCCACCTACAAGTCCGGGTCTGAATGGTAAGAAATTCCATTTAGTTCCAGCAGCTTCTAGAACTTCAAGTGTATCAATATCCAAACGATTGAATATTTTCGAAAGCTCATTAACAAAAGCTATGTTAATATCTCGTTGACTATTCTCAATTACCTTTGCAGCTTCGGCTACCTTAATAGATGACGCAAGATATGTTCCAGCTGTGATTATCGAACTATATAAATTATCAATCACAATTCCTGCTTCTTTTGTCGAGCCAGAAGTAACTTTTAAAATTTTGGTAACTGTATGTTTCTTATCTCCTGGGTTTATTCTTTCAGGACTGTACCCAACGAAGAAATCTTCATTAAATTTTAAACCAGAAATCTCTTCTAGCACTGGTATGCATTCTTCCTCTGTTGCACCAGGATAAACGGTTGATTCGTAAACAACATAGTCTCCCTTTTTTAGTACCTTACCAATTGTTTCACTAGCTTTTTGAAGAGGAACTAAAACAGGTCTATTGTTTTTATCAGTTGGTGTTGGTACAGTAACGATGTAAAAGTTACTATGTTCTAGTTTTTGTGGATCTGTGGTAAGGAACAAACCATCATTGTCAAAATCTTTGGACGATGCCAATACTGATGCCAACTCACTGTTTTCAACTTCAAGTGTAGTGTCTTCTCCATTATTCAGTTCATCTATTCTGTTTTGGTTGATATCAAATCCTACTGTAGGATACTTTTTACCAAATTCAACAGCTAAAGGAAGCCCTACATATCCTAGACCGATTATGGCTATTCTATAATCCATTGGTTTGTTTTTCTTAAGGTATAAGAATTAAATAATCATACCAGCCGCTACCGTATTATTCGTTTGACTGTCTACAAGAATGATACTGCCGGTAGTCCTGTTTTTCGAGTATTCATCAAAGAATAAAGGCTTTGTAGTTCGTATGCTCACCCTAGCGATATCATTTGATTTAACGCTAAAATTCTCTTGAATTCTATGCAATGTATTAATGTCTAATTTGTATTTAATTTCTTCAATCAAACATTTGGCTTCAGTAGAAGTGTGTTTCAAGAAATATTTTCCTTTATTCTGTAATGGTTTGGTATGATCAAACCAGCATAACATTACTTCAATATTTTGTGAAACCTCAGGTTGATTGTTTGGTCGCACAATCATATCTCCACGACTTATATCAATTTCATCTTTTAATGTGAAAGTCACTGATTGCGGTGGATGAGCATCATCTAGTTCACCATCGAAAGTATGAATTCCTGTTATTGTTGTCGAAAACCCACTAGGCAGAGCGATTACAGTATCTCCTTTTTTAAATACACCACCACTTACTCTTCCAGCATATCCTCGATAATCATGAAATTTATCATTGTAAGGTCGAATGACGTATTGAACAGGAAAACGACAATCAATAAAGTTATGATCACTTGAAATGTGTACATTTTCCAAATAGTACATCAGTGTTGATCCTTCATACCAATCCATATTATCACTTCTTTCAACTACGTTATCACCCTTTAAAGCAGACATAGGAATAAAACTGACATCGGTAACATCTAGTTTTGTAGCAAAGTCTTTAAAATCAGAGCGAATTTTATTAAACGCTTCTTCTTTATAATCGACAAGGTCCATCTTGTTAATACAAACGACTACATGTGGAATTTTTAAAAGAGATGCTATAATCGCATGTCTTCTAGTTTGTTCAGAAACACCATTACGTGCATCTACAAGCAAAAGAGCAACATTTGCAGTGGATGCTCCTGTTACCATGTTACGAGTATATTGGATGTGTCCTGGAGTATCCGCAATGATAAACTTGCGTTTTGGAGTACTGAAGTATCTGTAAGCAACATCAATTGTAATACCTTGTTCTCTTTCAGCTTTCAATCCATCCGTAAGTAAAGCGAGATTTACTTCTTCTTCTCCTCGTCGTTCACTTATAGCTTCTATTTGTTCGTATTGATCTTGAAAAATTGATTTACTGTCATACAACAACCTTCCGATTAATGTGGATTTTCCGTCATCAACTGAGCCAGCTGTTGTAAATCGTAATAGTTGTGTTTCTAAGTCTTTATCTGACATTTTGATTTTCGTTTTAAATTAAAAATACCCCTCTTTTTTTCGATCTTCCATTGAGGTTTCACTTCGCTTATCATCGGATCTTCCTCCTCTCTCAGTCATCCTAGAAGTGGCAACTTCTTCAATTATCTCTTCAATTGTTGTTGCTTTGGATCTCCAAACTCCAGTACATGTTACATCACCAATAGTTCTACAACGTACTTTTTCTTTGAAAACATTTTCTCCATTTTTTAAAGGAATGTAAGGAGACCTTGCAAGTAAAATTCCATCTCTCTCAATGACTTCCCTTTCATGGGCAAAATATAGAGAAGGAAGAGGTACTTTCTCCTGAGCTAAGTATTGCCAAACATCCAATTCAGTCCAATTAGAAATAGGAAAAATTCTAAAATGTTCACCAGGTTTTTTCTTCCCATTGAAAATGTTCCAAAGTTCTGGACGTTGATTCTTAGGATCCCATTGACCAAACTCATCTCTATGAGAAAAGAACCTTTCTTTTGCTCGTGCTTTTTCTTCATCTCTTCGACCACCACCCATTGCAGCATCGTATTTTCCTTTTTCTAGTTCGTCAAGTAGAGTATAAATTTGAAGCCCATTTCTACTTGCGTTTACTCCTGATTCTTCATGAACAAATCCCTGGTCAATAGCTTCTTGAACATAACCTACTTTTAGTTTTAGATCATATTTATTCACAAGCTGATCTCGGTAGTTTAAAGTTTCTTCAAAGTTATGTCCTGTGTCAACATGTAATAATTGAAAAGGAACTTTTGCTGGGTAAAAAGCCTTAACGGCTAGGTACGTCATTAGAATACTATCTTTTCCGCCGGAAAAAAGTATGACGGAATTTTCGAATTGTGCCGCGACTTCTCTCAGAATAAAAATTGATTCTGACTCCAGTTCGTCTAAATGGCTAATACTATAATTCATTTGACTTGATTAGTAAATTTAAAATATCCAATGTGGATTTTTCAATAGAATTGTTTTCTGTGTCGACCATTAAATCAGGGTCTATTGGTGCCTCAAAAGGAGAGCTTATGCCAGTAAAATTTTTTATCTTACCTTCTCTCGCTTTTTTATATAACCCTTTGACATCTCTTGCTTCACAAACTTCTAAAGACGTATTAATGAAGATTTCCTTAAAGTTTTTGGGACCAATTATTTCTTTTGCCTTTTGGCGAATTTGTACGGTAGGACTCACAAAAGAGCAGATGGTAATAATACCAGTCTGTACAAACAACTTTGCTACTTCTGAAATTCGTCGAATGTTTTCTTGTCTGTCTTCTAAATCGAAACCTAAATTATTCGAAATGCCTGTTCTAATATTATCACCATCCAAGACTTTTACGACATAGCCCAATTCATATAACATGTGCTCTACAGACTTTGCAATTGTAGATTTACCTGAACCGGACAAACCAGTCAACCATAATACTTTTGCTTTTTGATTTAAAAGCAATTCATAGTTCTCTAGGCTTAAAAAGCCCTCATCAGGAAAGATGTTTTTCATGACGGTCTTCCGATACTTTGATACTCAAATCCCATATCATTCATTAGTTGGGGATCATATAAATTTCTGCCATCAAAAATATAATTTGATTTCATGTTAGCTTTTATTTTATTAAAATCAGGAGCCCTAAATAAAGACCACTCTGTACAGATGATCAATATTTCCGCATCTACTAATGCCTCATATTGATTACTGACATAATCGATTTTTTCACCAAAGACATTTTTCACATTATTCATTGCTTCAGGATCATACACCGAAATATGTGCGCTTTTTTCTAAAAGTTTTTCTATGGTATACAAAGCAGGAGCCTCTCTAATGTCATCCGTATTAGGTTTAAAAGCCAATCCCCACACCGCAATTTTTTTTCCTTTTAATTCACTACCGAATTTATCAATTACTCTATTAGCCAAAATAATCTTTTGGTCTTCATTGACAGCCATAACTGAGTTTAGAATCCGAAATTCATAATCGTTTTCACTTGCAGTTTTTGCTAAAGCTTTTACGTCTTTCGGGAAACAAGAACCGCCATATCCAATTCCGGGAAATAAGAATCGTTTACCTATTCTAGTGTCACTACCAATTCCTCTTCTAACCATATCCACATTAGCTCCAACCTTTTCGCACAGATTCGCGATTTCGTTCATAAAGGTAATCTTTGTAGCGAGGAATGAGTTGGCGGCATATTTGGTCATTTCTGCTGAACGCTCATCCATAAATAATATTGGATTGCCTTGACGAACAAATGGTTCATACAATTTATTCATGACAGTTTTTGCTCGTTCAGAATTTGTTCCAATCACAACACGGTCCGGTTTCATGAAGTCATCAACGGCAACACCTTCTCTTAAAAATTCAGGATTGGAAACGACATCAAATAGACTTTCGTTTAAGTTTTTCTTCAATACGTGGTGTACCTTTTCGGCCGTACCAACGGGTACTGTACTTTTATCTACAATTACTTTATAAGTAGTGATAATTTTAGATAGTTCATCACCTACTTTCAGTACAAAAGATAAATCTGCAGAACCATCAGCTCCAGGTGGGGTAGGAAGCGCTAAGAAGACTATTTCAGCACCTTTAATCCCTTCTTCCAATGAGGTTGTAAATTTTAACCGCCCTTGTTTTGTATTTCTATCAAATAGAGTGTTTAGTCCTGGTTCGTAAATCGGAACAACCCCTGAATTCATCAATTCCACTTTGTTTTTATTTATATCTATACAGGTAACATCGTTACCTGTTTCGGCAAAACAAGTTCCAGAAACTAATCCAACATATCCTGTTCCAACTATTGCAATTTTCATTTCTTATAATTTGATAAAAAACTAATTATCAGACATAGAGTCACGATAAATTTTTCTAATAATGATTAAAACGGTTGAGATAAACACAGCAAAGAACAAGCCGAATCCCAATGCCCTTTTAAAAGAAGGCTTAAAAGAAGTAATGGGTAGAAGCGGTCTGTCAATAATTTGAATAAAAGGTGTTTGATGGCGTAGAGAGTAGTCTGCAATTTCTAAATTTTCGATGGCTTTTCCAAGAGCTGCGTACAACATTCGAATCTTTCCTTCATACTGTGCTGATTTAATTAAATCAGTCTTTCTTTGCAAACGCAAGGAATTATCTTTGAATGAAGCAAGTCCATATTCTGCAGATCTTAATTCTTTATACAGAGAATCGGTTTTGGATTTCAAAATATCGACATTTAATTGATCTTTTTCAGTGGTGTTTTTAACATAAAAAGAATCCAATTGTACGAATATATTTTCGGTTAAACCAATTGATAGTTCTGGTGATAAAGTTGATGTTGCGATTTTTGCAATACCAGTTTTTTCCGAATAACTGGTACTAAAGAGTCCTTTAAAATCATCATTCCCTTTGGTGTGACTATAAATTGCTTTAAAAGCTTTGTTTTCAGCTATAGACGCAGAATCTGCAACTTTTCTTTTGAAATAAAACTCATCACTTCCCAATGAATTTTCGTCCCAATAAGTATTGTGAAAATCATATAATCGAATTATATGGTTTGCGATATAGTCGACTTGACCTTCAAGTTTAATTCGCTTAAAAAGAACAGATTTTAAAATTCTGTGAGAACTCGTTAGTTCCATTAATTTATCTAAGTTTTCATTTTTACCACCCCCGAGACCAAAAGACCCTAATATACCAGGGAAGCTCCCTCCAGAGGAACTAGTACTATGGAGGTCATAAGTCAAGGTTGCTTTGTATACAACAGGAGTTCTTTTATGATTAAAATATATAATAAAAATAGCTATTAGGATAAAGAATAGAACGAAGCGATAGTTTGACTTTATTTCATAGAGAAATTCCTTCAACTTTAAGATTAATTCCTTTAAGGTGATTTCGTCGTTTATACTATATGCGTTGTGTTCATTCATTTTCTAAAATATGCTTATTCGTTTCAAAAGAATTTTTGAACTGCAGATATGATATAATTTAAATGTTCGTCCTTCATTTCCGAATGTATAGGAAGTGAGATGACTTCATTAGATAGTAATTCTGTAACAGTTAATGAGAAAGATGCATCATTATAATTATTGAAAGCATTTTGCTTATATAATGGAACGGGATAGTATATCATACTCGGAACACCCAAAGAATTTAAGTGTTCTTTTAATTCATCTCGTTTGCCATTCTTAACCCTTAAGGTATATTGATGAAAGACATGAGAAGACGATTCAAATCTTTCAGGTATTTGTAGTGCTTCTATTTCGGCGAAAGCAGAATCATAAGCGCTCGCAACAAGACCTCTAGCATTATTGTAAGTATCTAAATGCTTTAGTTTTATAATTAGTATCGCAGCTTGAATGGAATCTAATCGTGAATTACATCCTACTAGTTCATGATAGTATCTCTTCTTTTGTCCATGGTTAGCAATCATTCTTATTTGTTGAGCCAACTCATCATTATTACAATACATAGCGCCACCATCTCCATAAGCCCCTAAGTTTTTCGAAGGATAAAATGACGTACAGCCAATGTCTCCAATTGCTCCACTTTTTATTTGTTTACCGTCTGAAAAAGTATATGTTGCTCCGATGGATTGAGCGTTATCTTCAATTACGGGGATGTTATATTTTTTAGAAACTTTCAAAATGTTTTCCATGTCAGCACATTGGCCATAAAGGTGTACAGGTACAATAGCTTTAGTCTTTTCTGTAATGGCTTGTTCTACGATGTCTCCTGTTAAATTGAAGGTGTTTGGATCAACATCAACCATAACTGGAATCAATTGTAATAGTGCAATGACTTCAGCGGTTGCTACATAAGTAAAGGCTGGAACAATAACTTCATCTCCGGGTTTTAAACCTAAGGTCATAAGAGCAATCTGTAAAGCATCAGTTCCATTAGCAACAGGTATGACATGTTTTACATTTAAGTAATCTTCAAGGCTCTTTTGAAATTCTTTTACTTTTGGTCCATTAATAAATGCACAAGATTCGATCACCTCTTGAATTCCTGAATCAACCTCATCTTTGATTTTTAGATACTGAGATCGTACATCTACCATTTGAATCTTTTCCATATTTTAACGCTTATCCGTATTGTTTTTTATAGTAGGACTGATAGTCGCCAGAGCTTACATTGCTTAACCAAGTCTGGTTATTTAAATACCAATCTATAGTTAAACTTATTCCTTCTTCAAATTGATACTTAGGGCTCCAACCCAATTCGTTTTTAATTTTACTTGCGTCAATCGCATACCTTAAATCATGTCCCGCACGATCTTTTACGAAAGTGATTGATTTTTCTGCATCTCCAACAGGTCTTTTTAGTTTTTCGTCCATTATTTTACAAATCACTCTGACTAGGTCTAAGTTGGACCATTCATTTAGACCACCAATATTATAAGTTTCACCTAATTGACCTTTATTCAATACTGTTAGAATTGCTTTCGCATGATCAACAACAAATAACCAATCCCGAATATTTTCACCTTCCCCATAAATGGGTAATGGTTTTCTTTTTATTATATTATTGATACATAAGGGTATTAATTTTTCTGGAAACTGATACGGACCATAATTGTTTGAACAATTACTAATAACGACCGGAAAATTATAAGTATGATAAAACGCACGTACGAGATGATCTGATCCAGCTTTAGATGCGGAATAAGGACTTCGAGGATCGTAAGAAGTAGATTCAGTAAAAAGTTCTTTCCCCATCTTTAATGATCCATAAACTTCGTCAGTAGAAATATGGTAAAACAACTTATTCTCATAGTTGCCATCCCAATAGTTTTTGGCCGCGTTGAGTAATGATGCTGTTCCAAGTAAATTCGTTTTGACAAAAAGAAGTGGGTCAGAAATTGAGCGATCGACATGACTTTCTGCAGCTAGATGAATTACTTTGGTTATTTCATATTTTTCAAAAAGTTCAATTAATAATTCGTTATTACAAATGTCTCCTTTGGCAAAAGTGTAGTTCGATTTATCTTCAACGCTTTTCAGGTTTTCTAAATTACCAGCATAAGTCAACTTATCTAAATTAACAACGTGTTTTGATTGATCCTTTATGAGTTGACGAATTAGTTCAGATCCAATGAACCCTGCCCCTCCTGTAATAAGTATATTTTCTTTTGACAAAACAATAAGTTTTTATACGGCTTCGCCGTGAATAAGTCGAAACGACTTATAGTCTAAAAAATCCAAATTCAATTAGCTTAAGCCAATTGTTGTGTTAATACAGGCCTTAAAAAAGCCTTATTAATTTCAATTCTCATTTGAAGTCCCAAAGAAGGCAACTCAATAAAGAATTCATTTTTATTCTTTTCTTCTACCAAAAACCCTTGAAGTCCAGTGAGGTTTCCACGAATTATTTCTACTCGTTGACCTATAAAATAATTACGCTCTTCTACTACTATATCTTCAAATTCACCGACCACTTGTTTTAATAAATTCATTTCATAATTCGGAATACACGTCAACTCGTTTCCGATCATAAGAAAACTAAAAACATGTAGTGTTTCAAGGACTTTTATATATTCCGTTTTGGTGATTTGAACAAATACAAAAGAGTGGATAATTGGCTTTTCTATACTCTTGCGTTTTGAAGAATATTGTTTTGTTGATTTAATCAAAGGAACATATGCCACAATTCCTTGTTTTAATAATCTATTGCATACGAGTTTTTCGCACTTATATTTTACTTTGACAGCAAACCATTTATTGATACTATCAGATAGTATAGATGAGGAATTTGATTCTACTCTTTTCATAAAACATCAGTTTTCCAAAGCAACAAATTTTTTTCATCGGTGGACTTTAAATAGGATTCTGCATCTTTGGTTGAAACATAATGAAGGTATCTCAATCTTCGTTTAATCAGTTTTTCTACTTTTCCTACGAGTTCAACGAGATATCCTTTATCTATATCACCCGAGAAGACTAAATCAATTATTGGGCTGTTTTTGCCTAAGGCAAAATCACCAGTTATATAAACTTTTTCAACCTTACCTAAACGCTTAATTACAGTTTCAATGATTTGATCAAAACCTAAATATTTAAGTACTATACTGTTCACTTCAGAATAAAGCGGATGGTCAGTATTTGCCGTAAATATTTTTTTATTTCCTTTGGAAAAAGATCTAAGCATTCCTGCTTTTTCAAATCGATTAAGTTCGAGTCTAATGGAATTGGAAGAGTCACCGAATTCTGATTCCAATCCTCGTAAATAGGCTGTCGCATCGCTATTTAAAAAAAATTTTAAAAGCAATTTTATTCGGGTTTTAGAAGATATTAAAGTCTCTATCATTATTGAGTAGTAAAGTTACTCATTCTTTCGACTTAATCAACCCTTTGAAGCAAAAGAATTAGAGATAAAATTGCTGTTGCTTGTCCTATCGAATCCGCAACAACTTTACTCCAATCTGTTTTTTCTTCTGTTCCATCACTCTGAAGATCTTTAGGTTTAATTGGTTTTTTACCAATTCTAATGATGGAACCTGGTTTAACCTCAGGATATTTATGCCAAAAGAGAAATCGCGTTGCTCTTTTGACTTCTCCAGAAGGATAAGTAACGGTAATTAAATCTTTTTTACCATTTTTTCCAACCCCACCAGCATACTCATCAATATAGAATTTGGCATTTTTATTTTTGTGGAATGCAACATTAATTTTTCCTTGGTTTGTTATTTCTTCAGAATATAATTCAGATACTCTCGATTCTCCAAGGATTGTAACAAGGTCTTTATTTTTGGGAATAGAAATGATATCTCCAGCTTTTAAAAGTATATTTTGGTTCGAGTTTTTATTACTTAACGCCTCATTTAAATTTAGAATAACATACCCCATGTTATTATCAACCCTAAACAAGGTAGCACCTTCTAAGAATGCTTCTTTTGTTGGTCCTCCAGCACGTTCGATAATTGATGAAACTCTTTCATTATCTTTTAATAGAGCATAAGGGCCTTGAAATTTTATTTCTCCTTCTAGTTGTACAGTCCTTTGGAATTCAAACTCTGGGGCATTCCTAACATACACTTGATCAAATGGATTCAATAAGAATTCATCTTGTCCAAATAAACTGAAGTCTTTATCAATAGCCACTGTTGCAGCCAATGTTTTACTTTTATTTTTATCATCAAAATTAAGTCTATAAATGTCAATTCGATAAGGGGCCGATTCCATTTTAAGTCCTCCGCTTAAAGTAATCAGATCTTTTAGTCTAAGAGATTCATCGTACTGAAATTGACCAGGTTGCCGAACCGCTCCGCCAATACTAACAAAGCTTTCATCAGTATAATCAATAGAACTATAAATATGTAAGATATCATTGGATTTAAGAATAGGTCTGTCTTGAGCGTTGTTAAGATCTATTCTAATGTACTCAATAGCATTGTTGGTATCCCGTCGTTTTATATACGCAAAGTCAGTAGCATCTTTTCTTAAACCTCCCGCAAGGTAAATAGCTTGATCCACGCTGATTTTTCCATTATTATCTAATATAAATTCGCTTGGTTCTCTGACAGCTCCTTCTACACTAAAGAATTCTTCATCAACATATCTTGCTTGAGAATAAATTACTATTTCGTCTCCAGGTTGCAGGATGATATTGTCCTTGTCTTGAGGATTACTTATTACATTATCAATGTTAATAAATATATATGTAGAGTTTTTCTTATCCTTTTCTTTTCTTTTGATATACGCTAATGACGTTAAAGCGTTACTTTGAATTTGTACTCTTTTAAGGACCTCAATCAATTGAGTATTATCAGAGATGGCATAATTACCTTCAACATCTACCGCACCTGAAATATTCACAAAATTTTCGTACTCTTTAGGCACACTGTTTACAGTTATTTTATCCCCATCTAATAATGTAAAGTTTTTTGAACTAGATAATAATTCTTCCAGGTTTACATTTTGAATTATCTCTATGTCATTGATGAATCTTTTAATCGTAATATTTCTTTTTATAGCATTGCTTTTTAGTCCTCCGGAAAACGAAATGATCTCTTTTAAGTTTTCACCTTTTTTTAATTCGTAAATAAAAGGTCTTCGAACTGCACCAGTTATCTCAATTAATCGATTTGCGACAGGAACATTTATAATGTCGTTTTCCATTAAATAAAGATCAAGTGGTTTGTTTTCGTTCAATAAATAATCGTAAAGGTCAATTTTTCTAACATCCTCTCCTGGACGGATGAGACTAATGTTTCGAACAGAACCTATTTTTGTAGGACCCCCAGCGAGTATAAGTGCATTAAAAATATTGTTAGTAGCGGATAGGTTAAAGCTACCATAATTCAAAACCTCCCCAACTATATTAATATTAATGTTTCTAGTTTGCGAAACATCAACAGCAAATTCTCCTTTGTTAAATCTGTAATAATTAGAATACGTTTTTTCTAATTTTCTTTTGGCTTCTAATACATTGAGACCCCTCAAGTTAACTCGAACTCTATTGCTTAACGCAATAGAGCCATCACTACTAATTTCATGTATCTCGTTGAGTTGTGATCTTCCCCAAATAGAAACTGCTATTTTGTCTCCAACCCCCAATACATATGTGTCCGGCACATTCAATTCTGCAGAAGATTGAAAATAGCTTAGGTTTTTATTTTGAAAGATGTGTTGACCAAAAATATTTGATTTTGGAGTTATTTTTTCAGCTTCTTTTTCTGGAACCTTTTCAGGTTTTGTATTTTCTTCAATTGATATCTTTTCAACATCCAGTAAAGGAACAATCGTATCAATTAACTTTTCATTTTTTAATAACTTTTCTGCTTCTAACTCTGCTATGACGACTTTCAAGGTTTTTTCAGCTTCAAGAACTTGAAGAGGATCTTCCGTATTAACATTATCTAAGTCGATCCCTTTTTCTAACATTCTTCTTTTTACCTCGTCTTCATCATGTCCTAGTTCTTTAAGTTCTTCTTGAGCTTGAGCTTCAAGCTCTGCTTGTGAAGATATATCGGAAACAAGACCTAAGGTCAAAAATAGGATTATTAAAAATTGAATTAGTCTCATCATTTAATCTTGTCGTACTGTAAAATATTTACTTT
>JAHDGD010000115.1 GCA_020627825.1 Saprospiraceae bacterium | reverse complement strand
CACTATGTCATCACGCTATTGGCTAACGCCACAGCGGATACAATATCCCGTTAGCACCAATGCACAAATAAATCTATAGAAAAGAGAAATTAATGAAATTGAATAATGCACAAATACAACTTTCTGAGTTCATCAAAGAATTTTCAAAAAGTCAAGAATATTCAAACAATGCTTTAGTGAAAATATCTACATATGAAAGCGTAAATAATGATATTCTTGAATTTAAAACTGTCCTAACGAAACTCTCTGGAAATCAAGATTCTTATGATTTCGTTTTCGTTGATCTTCCATTTGGTATACAAAAGGAACCTTCAAGATTGGATGAAAGCAAAAAAGTCAATAAAAATTGGAACATTATATTTGATTCTCTACAGCTTGTCAATTCAAAAGGATTTTTATTTGCAGTAGCAGAACCATCGCTATACGCATCAAAACGTGGTAAGGAATTTTTAGCTCAAATGTGTAGTCAAGGGTTTAGTTGTAATCTTTTATTAAAAGTGCCCGATAAAATATATTACCCTCACACTTCTTTTAACCCAATTTTACTTGGTTTTCAAAGAACAGAAATTAAAGATTTATTTGTTGCAAGTATTGATGGTGACAACTATCAATCCATCATTTCAAACTTTAATAATAGGCAAAGTGAAAGCCTTTTAAATGGAAAATTTCTTCAACGAAATGAATTCTCTTCATTTAATAAAGCCATTATTGAAGAACAAATTGAAGGCTTACAAACCCAATATAAAGAATACAGAAAATTTAACCTTGCAGATATTTCTCAAAGTGTAAATCTAACCAAAGAGCAATTTGAAGAAATTCCAAATTCAATATATATTCCAAAACTCGGAACGTCAAAAGTGGTGGCAGATATAAATCAAATTAAAATTAAGCATCAAAACATCTTTCAAGTAATTCTCAAAACTGATATAGTTCTTTCTGAGTACCTTGAATTATTCTATCGCTCTGAAATCGGTCAATTAATCCTAAGCTCACTTAATACTGGTTCTTTCATTCCAAGTATTAACAAATCAAGTATTCTGGAAAGCTTTGTTTCAATTCCACCAATCGCAGAACAAAAAGTCTTAATTCATACAGACAGAAAATTAACAGAAATTCAGGAAACTATTGATGATTTAAAACATGAATTAAGCCTAAATCCAAAGAATGCTGAAGTAATACTTGAAAAATATGATGCAATATCAGCACCGCTTAAAAAATTATCTATTGAAGATGAAATATTATCATTGATAAGAAAAGGTGAAAATAAAAAAATAGAGTTCAAGCAAACATTCTCAAAAGATGTCAATGATAAAGGAATACATAAATCTGTCATTCAAAAAGCATCCTTAAAAAACATAGTTGGTTTCCTAAATGCAGATGGTGGAACACTATTGATTGGAGTGACAGATGATGGTGAAATAACAGGAATTGAAGAAGATAATTTTACTTCTAAGGATAAATATTTATTAAATTTCAAGAGCTTATTGAAAGCTAAAATTGGTGAAGAATACTATCCACTAATTGAATTTGATCTTTTTAGTGTTCTTGGAAAAACAGTATTAAAAATTGATTGCGAGCCATCAAAGAAACCTTGTTATTTCGAAGGAAATGAATTCTACGTCAGAACCAATCCTGCCACGGATAAACTTGATGGAAGGAAGCTAATTGAGTATGTCAAAAGAAGATTTAACGAATAAAGCACTGGTGCTAACACTATGTATGATAGCATATCTACTTCCTTCGTCGTAGAGACGCTACATACAATCATCCGTTAGCAGTCATGAAATAATTGAAAAATTACTAGATGTACAATCCTACTCACATATATTATATGAACACGATTCAATGCAATCAAAAATGCACTAAGTGTTCACATTGGAAATATAAAGACAAAGCAGAAAGACTTCCTGTAAATAAAGTTATCAAAGGAATTTTATCTATTCCCAATGCAAAAGAGTTATGTATCGTTGGAGGTGAACCTTTGCTTTTTAAAGATGAGATTTATGAAATACTAAAAGGCATATCGGAAACTCAAATAAGAACCGTAATAATTACAAACGGAGTTCCAATGGATAAAGCATTCATAAATGAGGTGTCAAAATACAATGTTCATATTGTTGTTTCAATAGATACAATGGACAGAGAATTCTGGAAATTTGTACGAGGTACAAACTCTTATGACAAGGTTTTTCAAAATCTTGAATATGCAATAAATAATCTTGATAGACCTCAAATTAGTGTTCAGTCAGTTTTATCAAAGGAAACAGAACCACATATGAGTGCTGTCGGAGAATATGCTGAAAAAAAAGGTATCTATCATTCAATCCAAGATTATATCACCGAAGGTTTTGAAGGAAATTGGACACCAATGGAGAAAAAAAAAGCATTTGTTCCAATTTCGGAACAACAATGCTATGCAGCAGATAGAAATTTGTCTATCGTTCAAAATGGCGATGTCTATACTTGTTTTCAGCAAAACTGGATTAAAGACTGTCAAAAACCATTAGGTAATTTAAATTCAAATGAAATGACAGACATTCTTTCTTCTGATTATGCTGAATTAGTTAGTGCAAAAATGAGAATCTGTAATCTTCCTTGCAAGGTTTTAAAATGTAACACGAAGAACTAATGAAATTTGAAGAAGTCATAATCGAGTTAAGTTATAATTGCAATCTAAGCTGTACGATGTGTGGATTTGGTAAGCACGTTAATCCATTCCACAAAAGTAAATTTTTGCCTTTTGAAAGCTATAAAGAAATTTTAGAGCAAGTAGGGGGAATTTCTAATACAATCCGATTGAATGGAAGAGGAGAAAGTACAATTCACCCAGATTTCAGGGAGATTTTAGATTACACAAAAGAGCGATTTCCACTACTAAATATCAATTTGTTTTCAAATATGTCATTTGGGAATGATAAAATATTGCAGAGTTTGATTAAAAACGATGTTCAGTTATTTATTTCAATGGATAGTGCTAACAAAGAGAATTTAGAAGCTATAAGACGAGGAGCTAAATTTGAGTATATCATTAATAATATTACAAAACTTAAATCTCTTTCAAAACGTCCATTTATAATATTTACTATCCAAGAGGAGAATCTATTTGAAATAGCTGACATTGCCAAATTTGCTTTTGAAAATAATTGTCACATACTGTTCAATACGATAAGGCGTGACGAAGGAATTGAGGTATTTGTAAAACTTGTCAGAGATAACAAGGAAGAAATGAAGCAACAATTTAATCAAGTAGCAGAATTATATAACAATAGTAGTTTACAATATCACCTTCCAGACCAAATGGCAGGAATTAATCTAAACTCAGAATATACTAAGAAAACTCACGGAAGTATGCAAACTTGCCCAATATTGGACAAAGAGCTTTGTATTTTATTTGACGGCACAGTTACACCTTGTAATATGTTTAACCCGTACATCTACGGAAATATAAAAGAAATAGGTTTAAAAGACATTTGGGAAGGAAGTAAAAGGAAAGATTTTTTAGAATCACACAAGTATCATTACTACTGTAATAATTGTGCAAACCTTGGAATGCAATGAGTTCAATATCCAATTTGCCTTATGGTAAAATACTTGATTATTGGTATGAAAAACTAAAAGGGCATAAACACAAAAATAAATTTTTACTTACTAAATTTATCGAAGCTTTTACCTTCAAGTCAATTTCAATTAGTACAAATTTAGAAAATGAATTTGTTCCGTTTCCAATAGGTAGAAAGCACAACTTACCAATTAAACCAAAAATAGCATTGGTAATTCCAGTTCATGCTAAATCTGATAAAGATATTCAAGATTTGAAAAACCTATTTACTTCAATAGATAACCTTGAATACAAACCAGATTTTGTTATCGTAATTGATGATGAATCTCCCTTAACTTATAACATTCCAAAACATTTTTTAACACTCAATAACGAAGTAAACTCTGGTCCTGCAAAAGCAAGAAATAGAGGAATTAAAATAGCACTATTTAATGAAGCTGATATTATTGCATTTGCTGATTCTGATTGTATTCTTGATAGAAATTGGACTAAACAAATTATCTTCCATTTTCAACAAAATCAAACTTGTGGTATAGTTTCAGGCAATACCATCTCAAAAGACAATCATTGGTTTGGAACATATCACAATATAAATGGAACATTAAATGGAAGAAAATTTAAAAACTCAAATAGATTACTTTATGGAACTACCGCAAACCTCGCAATTACAGCAGAGGTAGGAAAAAAGGTAAAATTCAATGAAACATTCCCTAATGCAGCAGGAGAGGATATTGAATTTTGTTTCAAAGCAAACAAAGAAGGATTTGAGATAAACTATAATCGAGAAATGGTAGTCTTTCACAATTATGGATACACGACAAAAATCTATGAAAGCTTGAAAATATTTAGAAATCAATTTAGGAAATATGGAAATGGAGAAAAAATACTCCTAGAGCTAATTCCAGAATATTATGCCTATTTTAATGAAACAGAAGAAATATCGGCAAATAAACACGACTGCTAACATTAGATATGACCGCATATCCTCCTACGTCGGAGACGGCGGCATATCATTCACCGTTATGTACAAGATAAAATGAAAAAAATTGAAAGGGAAGCCTAAAAACATAAAAGAATACAAAAAATGGTCGTATGAAACATTGGGCCATGATATGACTGTGTCTAAAGTGAACTATGTAGAAGGAGCGATTGAACACGCAAAGACAAAGTTCATTCAATCTGATTTTTGGAAAGAGGTAATAGAAAATCTTCAAAATTACAATCAAGAATACTATGCAAAAACAGATTACTATTTGTTTAAATCAAACTATAACCCCGAAGTACTAACTAAACCTTATAAATCAATTGAATCAAAATGTTTTAGAAAAAATATACTATTAAACAAAAGATTTCCCAATGAGCCGTATAAAGGATGGGTCAATCCATTAGAATGTTTTCCAAAAATAAATGATTTAATTCGAACATCTATTGTTGTGAAATATTTAGATGGAATAGAATTTATAATTGACAAGTTGAAAACAACTGCTGATAAATTTGGTTTAAATTTCGCCGTTCATTTTGAAGCAAGAGAAACTGGATACTATGCAGTCCACACGTACTTAAAACATCCTCTCGAAATACCCAAAATAGATTGGGATTCCAAAACTGAAACATTTTCGATTGAAATTCAAATAACTACTGAATTACAAGAGAACATTAAAAAACTAACTCACAAATATTATTCTCAAAAGAGAGATCTTGAAAAAGACAATAAAGAAAAATGGCAATGGAAATATGAATCAGATGAATTCTCGGTGAACTATTTAGGTCACATACTGCATTATCTTGAAGGTCAAATCATGGAAATAAGAAGTAAAAAATAAAAAATGGAAAAATTTAACGATTATTTAGAAAGCATTGGAATTGGATCAATAATAAAAGAAATAATAGAAAAGCACTATAATTTTTACTCACAAGTCTTGAGCGTTGATATTACAGACATCTTTATCAGCGAATTTGTAAATTCTGAAGGGAATAGAGTATATGAAAATTTATGGTTTTTTAATGATACCCATTTTATGGAAATGAAAAACTTTTTATCTGAAGATGATTATGATATGGACACTTTATATTTTCATAGTTGGAATATAAAAAAAACTAAATATGACGATGTTAATAATCCCATATCTGATTCTCGGATTTACATAGATGGATCCATGCCTGAAAGAAGACATGCTACGTTCAAGGCCTCAGGAACTAATTGTAAAGATCTATTCGGTATATTCCAAAAACATATAATGACAAACTCGAAATAAATCCTGTACATAACAATATGTAGCACGACCATTTTTTCTCCCTACGGTCGAAAAAAACCGCGGCTACAAGTATCCGTTAGGTGCAAGCAGATCGATTGTGTCGTACTGATATCTAAGTCAAATCGTTAAAAAGAAACTGAGAAAATGCCAACCCTCTAAAAAGCAAAGAGTCTTGCAGACACATTGCTTTTTCTGCCTCCCGCTATCTTTTCCCACCCACCACCCCAGTGATGGCTATATCATTGAATGAGATAGGTGCAAAAATTAATTATCTTGTGGCTATTAC
Organism: Saprospiraceae bacterium; assembly: GCA_020627825.1. Taxonomy (GTDB): domain Bacteria; phylum Bacteroidota; class Bacteroidia; order Chitinophagales; family Saprospiraceae; genus JAHDFB01. Next base: position 7,621 of record JAHDGD010000115.1, on the reverse strand, counting down.
TTCAATATTCAAGAAATGAACAGAATTAAAGAAGTGTTAGAAACGAAGGAATTAACGCAAATGTGGTTATCCAAAGAACTAGGAAAGAGTTACAACATGGTAAACTCTTATGTCCAAAATAGAAGACAGCCAAGCATTGAGATCTTGTTTAAGATTGCAAAAATTTTGGATGTTAAACCACAAGACTTATTAAAAGAAAATTAATGGCAAGCAATAATCAAAGAACAGAACTATATAATCAAATCTGGAAAATAGCCAATGAAGTACGTGGTGCTGTGGATGGATGGGATTTTAAGCATTTTGTCTTAGGTGCTCTATTCTATCGATTTATTAGTGAGAATTTCACTAAATACATTGAAGGAGACGATGATAGTGTGGATTACGCTAAATTTCCAGATAATCAAATCTCACCTGCAATCATCGAGGACGCTGTCAAGACAAAGGGCTACTTCATATATCCAAGTCAGCTTTTTGTGAATGTGGTGAAGAATGCTGAAGATAATGAAAACTTAAATACAGATTTAGCAGCCATATTTACATCAATTGAAAGTTCCGCAAATGGCTATCCATCAGAGCAAGATATCAAAGGATTGTTTGCAGATTTTGATACTACAAGTAATCGACTAGGCAATACGGTTGAGAATAAAAATAGCCGATTGGTATCTGTTTTAAAAGGAGTCAAAGGATTAAAGCTAGAAAGTGAATTTGAAAATAGTAAAATCGATTTTTTTGGTGATGCCTATGAGTTTTTGATTCATAAATATGCCGCCAATGCAGGTAAGTCTGGTGGCGAATTCTTCACACCGACAAACGTATCTCAATTGATTGCACAACTTGCCATGCATAAACAAGAAAAGATCAATAAAATCTACGACCCAGCAGCAGGTTCTGGTTCTTTACTCTTACAAGCAAAAAAGCACTTTGACAATCACCTTATAGAGGAAGGATTCTATGGGCAAGAAATAAATCACACGACCTACAACTTGGCCCGTATGAATATGTTTCTACATAATGTAAATTACGATAAGTTTCATATCGAACTGGGTGATACATTGATGAACCCAAAATTGGGTAATGAGAAACCATTTGATGCCATTGTTTCTAATCCTCCTTATTCTATAAAATGGAAAGGTAGTGATGATCCTACCTTGATTAATGACGACCGATTTGCTCCTGCAGGTGTGCTAGCCCCAAAATCTAAAGCCGATTTTGCGTTTGTACTGCATGCATTGAGTTATCTATCTCCTAGAGGAAAAGCTGCGTTGGTATGTTTTCCTGGTATTTTCTATCGAGGAGGTGCAGAACAAAAAATACGTAAGTACCTAGTGGATAATAACTTCGTAGAAACCATTATAGCCCTAGCTCCAAATCTATTTTATGGCACATCTATAGCGGTAACAATTTTGGTGCTTTCTAAAAATAAGATTGAAACTAAAACGCAATTTATCGATGCAACTGGTGAGAATTTCTTCAAAAAAGAAACGAACAACAATGTTTTGTATGATAAACATATTCATGAGATCATTCGGATGTTTGACACAAAAGAAGAAGTTACACATGTAGCCACTACAATAGATAACTCAAGGATAGTTGAAAATGATTACAATCTGTCAGTGAACAGTTATGTAGAACCAGAAGACACGAGAGAAATAATAGATATTGAAAAGCTCAATTCTGAAATTGTTTTAACAGTACAAAAAATAGACAAGCTACGTGCTGATATTGATAATATCGTTAAAGAGATTGAATCATGAGTTACTTAGATGAATTGATGAAAGGAGTTGAAGTGAAGTGGAAAAATTTTGGAGAGCTTGCAAGAATTCAAAGAGGTGCATCACCTCGTCCCATTGCAAAATTTATTACAGACGATAAAAGTGGTGTTCCCTGGATAAAAATTGGTGACACTACACCTAATTCAAAATTTGTCAGGAAAACAAAGCAAAAAATAACACGAGAAGGATCTAAAAAGTCAAGGTTATTAAAAAAAGGAGATTTAATAATGTCGAATTCAATGAGTTTTGGTAGACCTTACATTCTTGATATAGAAGGAGCTATTCATGATGGGTGGGCTTCTATAAGTGATTTTGAAGATACCCTTAATACAGATTATTTGTATCATTATCTATCATCTAAAAGTGTTCAATATTATTGGTTAAGCAAGATAAACAGCAGTTCTGTTAGCAACCTGAATGTGGATATTATTAAATCCCTAGAAATACCAATACCATGCCCAGATAACCCAGATAAATCGTTTGCAATTCAACAAGAAATTGTGCGAATCTTAGATAAGTTTACAGAACTTACAACAGAACTTACAACAGAACTTACAACACGTAAAAAGCAATACAGATATTACAGTGAGCAACTGTTGGATTTTAAAGACACTGACGTGGATCATCTACCAATGGGACATGAAACTGTGGGTGAGTTTATTCGAGGTAAACGATTTGTAAAAAGTGATATGATCTCTGAAGGAGTTCCATGTATACACTATGGCGAAATGTATACTCATTATGGTACTTGGGCAGATAAGACAAAATCTTTTGTAAGTCAAGGATTAGTAGAAAAGAAGAATCTTAGATTGGCTGAAAAAGGTGATGTCGTGATTGTAGCAGCTGGTGAAACAATTGAAGACATAGGGCAAGGAACCGCGTGGTTAGGTGAAGAAGGTGCTGTGATTCATGATGCTTGCTTTTATTTCAAGAGTGATCTAAATCCTAAATACGTAGCTTATTTCACTCGAACCAGACAGTTTCATGATCAAATTAAGAAACATATTCGTACAGGTAAAATTTCAGCCATTAACTCAAAGGGACTAAGCAAAGCATTAATTCCAATTCCATCGCCAGAGGAACAGGAACTCATCGTTTCAATTCTCGATAAATTTGATATTCTAACTACATCTATCAGTGAAGGATTGCCAAAGGAAATAGAATTACGTAAAAAGCAATATGAGTACTATAGAGACAAGCTATTAACATTCCCTAGAATAACTGGAAAACTTTAGAACGATGAGTAAGCCACTACAAGAAATAGCCAAAGATTTAAAAAATGCTAAGCACAAAATAATTGAAAGAAACGCAAGTGAATCAGAAGTTAAGGTTCAGTTGATATATGCGTTTAATGGAAATGGGAAAACACGTCTATCACGTGAATTTAAAGAATTAATTTCACCAAAGGAAGAAGGAGATTTTAAAGCTCTTTACTACAATGCTTTTACGGAAGACCTTTTTTATTGGTTTAATGATTTAGTTGAAGATACTAATAGAAAATTAATCATCCATCCTAACAGCTTTACAAGTTTGGTTCTTAGAGATTTGGGACAAGAACCAAACATTATTCAAAAATTTCAGCATTATACAAGCGATAAGCTAACACCAAAGTTCAATGAAGAGTATAAAGTTGAAAATGGGCAAGGTGAAGAAGTTACGATCCCGGCATATTCAGAAGTTACTTTTTCGATAGACCGTGGAGACGATGACAACATTCAGAATGCTAAAATATCAAAGGGAGAAGAAAGTAATTTTATTTGGTGTATATTCTACAGTTTACTAGAACAGGTCATAGAAGCGTTAAATACAGTTGAAGTAGAAGACCGTGTAACAGATAAATTTAACAATCTTGAATATGTTTTTATAGATGACCCAGTAAGTTCATTAGATGATAGTCATTTAATTGAATTGGCAGTAAATATTGCTCAGCTAATAAAATCAAGTCAATCAGACTTAAAGTTTATTATAACAACACATAACCCACTATTTTATAATGTTCTTTATAACGAATTTAAAAAGCCGAAATTCAAGAAATACATTCTAAATAAATTGGAGGATGGCAACTTTGAATTAGTTAATCAAAAAAATGACTCTCCCTTTGCTTATCATTTACATGTTTTTTCATTGCTTAGAGATATTGCTATTTCTGAAAATATTGAGAAATACCATTTCCATCTACTGCGAAACGTATTAGAAAAAACAGCTACATTTTTAAATTATGAGGATTGGGGCGAGTTAATAAGTAAAACTCCCCTTGAAGATGCAGCTCCTTATGTAAAACGTATACTAAATAAGACAAGTCATTCTAAGGATTCAGCTGAAGAGGCGAATATCATAGAAGAAGGTGATAGACTTATTTTTAAACGTATACTTAAAGAGATCATAGATACATTCAATTTTAATATTGATACTACAAGTATTGACATATGAAACAATACAAAACCATAGCAGAATCCAACAATTTTATCGTTTTAGATAATTACACTAAGTTTTCAGAATTTAATGAAGCTCCAGTAGCCTATCAGTCAGAGGCGAGTTTAGAGAAAGAACTTATACAAGACCTTATAAATCAGGGCTACGAATACTTAAATGAAGTTAAAACTCAAGAGGCTATGTTGGCTAATGTTCGCATTCAGCTGCAACAGTTGAATGAAATGAGTTTTACGGAAAAGGAATGGGTTCGATTTGTAGATGAATTCCTGGACAAACCAAGTGACAATTTAATAGACAAGACAAGGAAGATACACGATAATCATATCTATGACTTTGTATTTGATGATGGTCATATTCAAAATATTTACTTAGTTGATAAGAAGAACATTGTACGGAACAAAGTACAAGTTATATCTCAATTTGAACAAACAGGCACTCATGTCAATCGTTATGATGTTACTATATTGGTTAATGGCCTACCAATGGTGCAGGTCGAAGTAAAAAAGCGAGGTGTAGCCATACGAGAGGCTTTTAATCAAGTGCATCGTTATTCAAAAGAAAGTTTTAACACCTCCAATTCTCTCTATAAATACTTGCAAATATTTGTCATCTCTAATGGTACAGATAGCCGTTACTTTGCTAATACAGTAGAGCGAAATAAAAATAGCTATGACTTTACCATGAATTGGGCAAAGTCAGACAATTCTTTGATTAAAGATTTAAAAGACTTTACAACGACCTTTTTTGATAAGCGAACATTGTTGAACGTGGTACTTATCTATTCAGTTTTTGATGTCAATGATACTTTATTAGTCATGCGTCCTTATCAGATTGCTGCGACCGAAAGAATATTGTGGAAAATTAAAAGCTCCTACAATACAAAAAAATGGGCAACTACTGAAAGCGGAGGATATATATGGCATACAACTGGATCTGGTAAAACCCTCACAAGTTTTAAAGCGGCCAGATTAGCCACTAAGTTAGACTTCATAGACAAAGTCTTTTTTGTCGTAGACAGAAAAGATTTAGATTATCAGACGATGAAAGAATATCAACGCTTCTCACCTGATAGTGTAAACGGATCAGATAGCACAGCTGGTCTTAAAAGGAACATAGATAAAACCGACAATAAGATAATAGTAACGACTATTCAAAAGCTAAACAATCTTATTAAAAGTGAGAATGAATTATCAATTTATCAGAAACAGGTTGTTTTTATTTTTGACGAAGCCCATCGTTCTCAATTTGGAGAAGCTCAAAAGAATCTTAAAAAGAAATTCAAGAAATATTATCAATATGGTTTTACTGGTACACCTATCTTTCCTCAAAATGCTTTAGGTTCTGAAACAACAGCAAGTGTATTCGGTCGAGAACTCCATTCTTACGTAATTACTGATGCAATAAGAGATGAAAAAGTTTTAAAATTCAAAGTTGATTACAATGATGTAAGACCTCAATTTAAGGACATCGAGACTGAACAGGATGAAAAGAAATTGAGTGCAGCAGAAAATAAGAAAGCCTTACTGCATCCTAAACGTATTAAGGAAATCTCAAGATACATTCTAGAGAACTACAGAAGGAAAACACATAGGACACAAGGTAGATATAGTGGATTCAATGCCATGTTTGCTGTAAGTAGTGTAGATGCTGCCAAATGTTATTACGAAGCATTAAATGAGTTGCAAGTAGATATTGATAAACCTTTGAAAATTGCTACAATCTTCTCTTTCGCGGCTAATGAGGAACAAAGTTCTATAGGAGAAATTGCAGATGAGAATTTCGAACCTACTGCATTGAATACCAGTGCAAAAGAATTTCTAACTGCTGCCATCAATGACTACAATGCGATGTTCAAAACAAGTTATGGTGTTGAAAGCAGAGAATTTCAGAACTATTACCGTGATTTGGCAAAACGAGTAAAAAGCAAAGAAGTGGATTTATTAATAGTAGTCGGCATGTTCCTTACTGGTTTTGATGCACCGACTCTAAATACATTATTTACGGATAAGAATCTACGTTACCATGGTTTGATGCAGGCCTTTTCAAGAACAAATCGTATTTACAATGCAACTAAAACATTTGGGAATATTGTAACTTTTAGAGACTTAGAACAAGCAACAATAGATGCAATTACATTATTTGGCGATAAGAATACAAAGAATGTAGTCTTAGAAAAAAGTTATCAGGAATATCTAGAAGGCTTCACAGACTTAGTAACAGGCGAAGCACGACGTGGATTTATTGAAGTTGTCAAAGAATTAAATGAAAGATTCCCTGATCCTACTGAAATAGAGTTAGAGAAGGACAAAAAAGACTTTGTAAAACTATTTGGTGAATACTTACGTGTTGAGAACATACTTCAGAATTATGATGAGTTCTCACACCTAAAAGCTATTAAGTCAATAGATATAAATGATCCAGATGCTGTAGCGAAATTTAAAGAATCTCACTTCTTAACAGATGAAGATATTGCTGAAATGCAAAATGTCGAGTTACCTTCTGATCGTACAATTCAAGATTATCGTTCCACTTACAATGATATTAGGGATTGGATACGTCGTGAGAAAAAAGGCAATGAGGCTGAAGAATCAAACATTGACTGGGATGATGTTGTTTTTGAAGTAGACCTGCTTAAATCACAGGAAATTAACTTGGACTATATTCTTGAACTGATATTTGAACACAACAAGAAAACTAAAGATAAAGATGCCTTAGTCGATGAGATTCGTCGTGTGATTAGAGCAAGTATTGGAAATAGAGCTAAAGAAAGTCTTGTGGTTGACTTTATCAATGAAACAGATCTTGATACATTAAAAGATAAAGCAAGTATTATAGATTCATTCTACTCGTATGCACAAAAGAAACAGAAATCAGAAGCAAGTGAATTAATTGAATCTGAGAGCTTAAATGAAGAAGAAGCAAAACGATATATTCTTACATCATTAAAAAGAGAATATGCAACTGATAATGGAACAGAACTAAATTCAATACTACCAAAAATGAGTCCGTTGAATCCCAAGTATTTAACTAAAAAGCAAAGTGTATTTGAGAAGATAGTTTCATTTGTAGAAAAATTTAAAGGGGTTGGAGGACAGTTATAAAAAAGCCAATACATATACAGCACACTGCCGTCCTCGTTCCTGCGGGCGACAGAGAGCTGTAAGCCAACCCACAAAATAAATCGAAAACTGAGAAAATGAATTGTAAAACGAAAAGTGCCAGCACCTAACACGAGATATGACGTAAGACTTCCTTCGGTCGTCCTCCGCATATCATTTTCCGTTATGTGGGATAAGATTATTTTTCCAAAAAATTTATCTCATAACTGAAAAAAAATCGAACTAATTCTAAATAGTAATTTTTTCAATTCGATAATTTCTCGATACGAAATACCAACTAAACCTGTTCGAACATAA
>JAHDGD010000114.1 GCA_020627825.1 Saprospiraceae bacterium | reverse complement strand
ATTAATCCATTTAAATTCTTTATGGTAAGCTAAATCCTTCCTAAAATACTTATCCTTTTAATATCCCGATCCTTTTCTTTTTCAATTCAAAAATCTGCCCGAAATAACTGTTCGAGCAGTAAGATGACCGAAATTTGTGGTTAATGCAGGTAGATATAATGCAATTTCGAGGTTCTAGAAAGCGAATGAGATTATAAATGGTATTATCCTTATTTTTTTGGGCTCGAGCCCAAAAAGGTTTTTAAAATTACTACCTAACGTGAATAATGGATAAGGAATTTTATCAGAAACCTTTTAAATGGTTAGGTTTGACTAGAAATTCCGAAGGACTAGCCATAGCTAATTCGAGGAATTTATAGGAAAAAGATGACCTTTTAAAAGGTTTTATGAAATATTGACATTTCTACCTCCATCTACTTCGTTCGATTTCATTTACCTTAGCGCTGCTAAGGCAAACAAAATCAGCCTCGTATATAGATGTATCTCTGTCAACTGATTTTATTCCTTATCCATTATTCACGTTACCTAATCAACTACCACCAATTTTATCGTGTCAACTATGTCATCTCCACACTTTACTTGAACCATATAGATTCCAGGACCCAAATCATTGATTTCGACAGCTTGACCAGCAGTAATATTCCCTTGACTCCAAACTTGTCGACCGTCCGTTGTAAAAGCATTCAATTCGTAAAGCCCTTGAAATGACGCTTCAAAAACAAATGATTGCGAAACTGGATTCGGATAAATAGATACCTCCACTGTATCATCTTTCTCTTCCTCTTCTACATTGAATCCATAGTCCGCATCACTTACATAAACTCGGAAATCACCTGGTGCAAGAGTTGCTGAGTAAGATGTAGATGTTGTAAGTGTTCCTCCGTTCATATAATCATACCAGGTGCCACTATATGGAAGATCTACACTTATTTCTTGTTCTTCAACACCAAAATTTCCAATCACAAATAGATGGTCATTTCCCTTAGAAGATACGATAGATTTTGTAGATCCAGTAAGGAGCAAAGTAACCTCTGCATCCTGGTCAATGGCTGGGTACGCTACTTTTAATTCAAACATTCTTTTATAAACAGAAAATAAATCATTTCTTCCTGTTTCATCCTTATAATCCCATCGAATAGGTTTTCTAGCCAACCTGCAATTTTCATTTACAGTTCCATCTACACATGTGTTTATGGAATAATCATAGCCTAATTCTCCAAATTGCCATAGCATTTTCGGACCAGGAATGGCCATAAAAAAAGCAGTTGTCATTTCGTTTCGATCGAAGCCTGTTTCGATATCCCGCACATCATAAGATCCTGAACCATTACCATATAGAATGTTTTTGTACATTAATCGTTCTTCATCGTGACTCTCCATATATCCTACTACATGTGGATTATCCCATCCTCTGCTTTTGTGATAGATCCCTCCAAAATTTGATTTACCTCCACCATTCCAGCCCATTGTTGCTTCATTGGCATTATGGTTTGCATTTCCCCATAATAAAAAGCCTCTATCTGATAGTTCTTTTTCTTCCGTTCCTGTTGCAAAATGTTCAAGAATCAAAATAGACTTCGGGTATTGATTCCATATATGATTTCCATAATCTGTTAGGATGTCGATTCGTTCTTGATTGTACGCTGAAAAACCACCATTTTCTGAAAAGAATTGTTGCGTAAACCCTTTGGATAGGTCAAATCGAAATCCATCAACATGATATTCCATCAACCAATAATCTATTGTTTGCTTTGTATAATCAATCGTCGCTTGTGACCCATGGTTAAAATCAAAACCCACATTAAATGGATGTTTGGCAATAGGATTGAAATACGGTGAATCTTCTGAAGGTCTCGAATTACCTGAGTCCCAATACAACCTAACCAGTGGACTTTGACCAAATGCATGGTTGTACACAATGTCCAGAATAATTGCAATTCCCATTCCATGTGCCGCATCTACCAACTTTTTAAATGATTCTGGGCTACCATAATATTTATCCAAAGCCATATGATAACTTGGGTTATATCCCCAGCTATCATTATTTTCAAATTCTGAAACGGGCATCAATTCAATTGCATTAACGCCTAATCTTTTCAGGTATGACAATGTATCGATTAACGACTCAAAGCTATTATCGGCAAGGAAATCGCGCATTAATAATTCATAAATAACAAGATCCTCCGTTGCAGGTGTCTCGAAATCATCGTTTGTCCATGGAAACTCTTGTTTTACTAAATCTACATAACTTACATGTCCAGAGGTCATTCCTGTAGGATAGTCTTCTGGTACTGATTCTAATGCTGGGTTAATACCTCCATCATTATATGGATCTAAAATTAACGTGCTGTAAGGATCCGCTATTTTAATGACCCCATCTACAAGGTATTGATATAAAAAGGAATTATCATTTTCGTCTTGATCTAGAATTATCCACCAGTCTTGTAAATCTGGAGTAAGTGTCATTTGAAAAGTTGCATCTACCGTAAAATTGTTGAGGTCTGATAACACAAATACATGTTCTTTATCGGGAGCAAACAGTCGAAGTAAAATGGATCCATCATCTCGTAATGTTGCTCCATATCGAACATCTTCAGGAATTTCTGCTATAGTAGGTTCTCCTTGAAGCACAACAAAACTAAAGGCATCTTCGATTACATTTGCACCATCAGTTGCTTCAAAACGAATGATGTGATTCCCCGGCTCTGAAGCCAGATATTCCAGTGCTATTTCTGTACCGTTTCCAGAAGCAATAGGTGCATCATTATCATACAATACATAGTCTGCGGCAGATGTAAATACTGCAAGAATATTTATCGTTTCTCCTGATTCCACAACGAGTTGTTCTTGATCAGGAGTGATAAATTTACCAGAAAATTCATCAAGATTCGGAACATCGATAAAAATATCGCCTAAACTATTCGTCTTACCTTCTTTGGATCCATCCTGATTTCGGAATACAAAAGCGAGCTGAGTTACAACTTCACTTTGCGGAATACCATAAAAATCGCGCGGCGTAAATTGTATAAGGTGTTTATCATCACCTATAGGAGACATCACAACTTTGGGATCAGCAGTTCCCCAGTTACCTTGTACGTATTGCCAGCTCCCTGGACCACCTGACTCTGTAACAACTCCTGTATGAGCATAAACAGGTGTAACTCCAACGAGTCCTGCACTTCCTTGTGTCGCATCATAAATGACACTTATTTCATCATCTATGGTAAATAATGGTGGATCAATCGATACGATTTGGGCTTTAAGCCCAAAAAAGAAAATGATCAATAACCCTGTTGTAATGATTCTCATATGCCTAATAATTCGTAAGGATATCAAAGGAATATCCTGGTAATTTAATAAGGTTGTTTGTGTTTAGTTGAATTGTTGATTGATGCAGTTTGGATTGCAGTTTTTCTTGCGTGTCTATTGTAATTTCTGAAGCTTGAGCAGATTTATTAAATACAAGATAACATATTTTTCCAAAATAAGAACGCTTAAAAACCAAATGATCTTTCGATACGTCAATCAATTCTGTCGTTCCATAAAGTAATGGCATTTCTTCTCGACGCAACTTCGTAAGTTGCTGAGTTAATGTTTTTGTCTTTTGTTCTTGTTCCTTTAGTTGATCAAAGCGCATCATGCGTCTACTGTCGGGGTCACCTGCACCTGCCATTGCAATTTCATCTCCATAGTAAATAACAGGAACACCAGGTATTGACATAACAAAACCTATTAACATGCGATGTTTGTCATATCCCACATCATTAGTAACCGAAACTTCTCTGGTAAAACCTGCCATTTTCAAGTCTTCATCAAATCGGACGTCACCACTAGCTAAGGTAACAAACCGAGCTTGGTCGTGATTTCCAGTAATGTTGCCCATCGTTGAATGATGACCATAATAAGAAAGTGATTCTTCAAAAGAAGACCACAGCCTTTCAAAAGACTGATCGTCTTTTGCAAACACCTCCCGTGCATCAAAATATAAGTTGAAGTCGAATTGCGCGTCGAGCATTCCACTTGAAATATAACTACTGATCAACTCTCGCGAACCATATGTTTCTCCTATTTGATAAACCGTTCTTCCTTCAGGTACACACACGTCTGTTTTTAATTTTTTTGTCAATGCTTCCCAAAACGCACGAGGAATATGTTTCGTTGCATCATGTCTGTACCCATCCAATTCGAATTTCTTTAACCAATAGATGGTAGAGTCAACTTGAACATCAATAACTTCTTCGTTTTCAAAATCCAAGCTTGGCATAAACGTGTCAAACCAAGTAGTCAGACGTTGAGCGTCCCAAATCCTAAGGTTTCTTGACCCATCTTCTAAGATTAAATTTGTTGCATATTCAGGATGCGCTTTGTATAAAGGATGTTCCTCATGAACATGATTTGTTACATAATCTAACAATATATTGATATCATGTTTGTGCGCAACATCTACTAATCTCTTCAAACTAGCATCATCTCCAAATCGAAAATCAACTTTGGAAGAAGAGATTGGCCAATAACCATGATAACCTGAATAAAAATATTGAGGTTCTATGTATTCTTGATAGGCTGTGTATGGATTCTGTGTAATAGGAGATAGCCATAACGAATTGATGTGCAGAGAATCGAAATATCCCGATTCAATTTTTTGTGTTATGCCCTCAAGGTCACCCCCCATATAATTAGTTAATGGTTTCAAACGGCTATCATCAACCGGTTGATCAATCGACGTATCACCATTAAAAAATCGATCAATAAGTGTAAAATACATGATTTGCGAACGGTAATCATGACGATCAAGCTGTTCTCCATTCGTAACAACCTTTCCATTTAATAAAGGAATGATTAAGTTGTTACTCGTTCCTTCCTCATTTTCCGCAAAACAGCGAATTAAAGCTTTTTCTTTTATTTGGATCGTGTTGTTTAAAGGAAGAACAATGTTGCGTTCTGAACTTTCAGTAGATAGGAGCTGGTTGTCACAAAAACAATACGATCGTGTAAACGGTTGAGAACTTTTTATAGCAATCGATTGATCATCGAAAGAAACAGTTGATAACATCGGAATAAGAGAAGGATCACCTCCTTTTATGGTAAGGACGGAGTTGAATCCGCCAATTCCATTGGAAACAGAATCTACATTTGTTGGGTCATTGATTTCTTGGTCATCAACGATGTATTTATATTGATATTTACCAGGATTTAATTGAAGAGAAGTCACCCATTTCCCTTCTTCTTTTTCAACAATTGTATTCGCTGGATTCCAGCTATTCATTTCTCCTTTAATTTGAACAGACGTATAGTTTCGATCTTGTAAAATCAAGTCTACTTTCTTTTTCTCGGGGCTTTTAACAAGAATATCGCATGAACCTGTATTTGTCACTACATGAACCTTTGATAATCTTTGTGTCATGGGCTCATTTATCTCAATACTTAGCAAGTTATCATCTTTAGACAACTTGAATTCCAATGCTGCATCAGAAGTTACGGAGAGAACTTGAGACGAAATAAAATAATCTTCAAGATCAATAGTATTTTCTCCGTATTGCAATTGAATAGGACTTGCAATCCCCAATAGGTCTTTTTGACTAAAGAGGCTAATCTGAGTCAGTAAACCCAAGAGCAGAATAAAACTCGATTTTAAGTTGTTCACATGCATACCTTTATGTTTATGTTGTTACTGTGATCGTATTATTTCCATCTACTGTATAGGTTTTGCCATGAAGTAAGAAAGAACACTTAGTAGAAGAAATATTTTGGACGGAAGTCCTTTCTTTGTTACGCTCTACGACTAATACCGCTCCCTGATACACTATTCTAAAGCTAAAAGATTCCCATTGCTGAGGTAATTGGGGTGCAAGTGTTAAGCCATTGTTGGTTATCTGCATGCCACCAAATCCTTTTACTATTGCAAGCCAAGTCCCTGCCATACTTGTAATGTGAAGACCATCTTCTGTATCATTGTTATAATCATCTAGGTCCAATCTTGCTGTACGAAGATACATTTCATATGCCTTATCGTAATGTCCAATTCTACAGGCTAGTATGGCATGTATACATGGGCTTAATGAAGACTCATGAACTGTCATGGGTTCATAAAATTCAAAATTACGCTTGATGGTCTCCAAGTCAAAATGGTCTTCAAAAAAGTATAAGCCTTGTAAAACATCCGCCTGTTTTATATAACAAGAACGTAAAATTCTATCCCATGACCAATGTTGATGAATTGGCACTTGAGATTCCGGAATAGCTTGAATAGAATGCAACTCTTTATCTAAAAACCCATCTTGTTGAAGAAAGACTTGCCGTTTTTCATCATACGGAAGATATGTTTTATTAATGATATCATTCCATCGTTCTATTTCTTGTTCACTGAAATGTGCTGATGATAGGATTTCGTTGCATCTATCGGCATTATGTTGTTTAAGTTCGATTATGACATTCTTACAGTATTGAATACACCATCGGGCTATATAGTTCGTGTACCAATTATTATGAACATTGTTTTCGTATTCATTTGGACCTGTTACACCAAGCATCACATAGGCTTGTTTGTCGGCTGAATATTGGAATCTTTGTGACCAAAATCTTGCAATTCCTAGCAAAACTTCAAGACCATATTCCGCTAAATACGATTCATCTCCTGTATATCGGATGTAATCATAAATTGCAAATGCAATGGCACCATTTCTATGAATTTCTTCAAATGTTATTTCCCATTCGTTATGACATTCTTCACCATTCATAGTAACCATAGGATACAAAGCTGCGCCATCAGTAAAACCGAGCTTTTCAGCATTCTCTATTGCTTTTTGAAGGTGATTATGTCGATAAACCAAAAGACTTCTAGCAACAGAGGGCTTAGCCGTACTAAGGTAAAAAGGCAAACAATATGCTTCCGTATCCCAATATGTGCAACCACCGTACTTTTCACCTGTAAATCCTTTGGGACCTATGTTTAAACGCTCGTCCGAACCATCATATGTTTGAAATAATTGTAGGATATTGAATCGCATTCCTTGTTGCGCCGCAACGTCTCCTTTTATAACAATATCATTGTTTTCCCAGTTTGACAACCAGGCTTGTTTGTGGTCTTCTAAAATGGTTTCATAAGTAGAAGACTGGACAACATCTAATCTATCATCATTGATCATTTCGAATCCATCGCCATGATGAAAGCTTGAAGAAATAGAAACATATTTATATAAAGTGATCGATTGGCCAGGGCTAAGTGAGATGTCAAATCTTTCATTTTGCTTGCCATTACTAGAAACTAATTTACCTTCATGACCATCCAGTTTATTCAACATTGAAGCATGGACATGAAAATTTGTTTTTTTGGTAATTGCAGAAACGGAAGCATAGCTTTTACTCTCGATCTCTGTGATTTCCCAAAACATTTCATCATAATTAGCATCCTGATTCATTACGTGTGCATCAAGATAGGAATTAAGTGAAATCTTACCTTTAAAATCTTCACTCGTAAGGGTATATTTAATAACACCAAGTTCCTTTGTTACTTGACTGCAAAATCGATCAGAGGAAATCTTCAGTTTTCCATCATCAGTGTTTATTGATAGTTTTTTAGAATAAATAGAATGTTGCATGTCCAATTCTCGATAGAACGAACTTATGGAAGCCGAATGTAAGTCTACTTGATTTCCATTTACCGATACATCTATACCTATCCAATTTACAGCATTCAATACTTTCGCAAAGTATTCAGGATATCCATTTTTCCACCATCCAACTCGAGTTTTATCTGGATAATAGATGCCTGCTAAATAACTTCCTTGTAAAGTTTCACCTGTATACTTTTCTTCAAAATTCCCACGTACACCCATGTAGCCATTAGCTATTGAAAAGATAGATTCTGATACTTGATTGTGTTCTGGATGAAACCGGTCCTCTATGATTTTCCAAGGATCTTTAATAAGATAATCCTTCATTTGTTGTGATTTTAGTCAAGACCCAAATATAGTATTTTAGCCTAGATTTTATTTGTCTGAAATTCCAAATAAATAGCTAAAAAAGCTGCAATTTTGCCAAGTAAAATCATTAAAAATCAAGATAAAAGGTAGGAAATGAAAACGGTTAGTGCTTGTATTTTTGACTTGGATGGTGTATTAGTTGATACCGCGAAATATCATTTTATTGCATGGCGAAATCTTGCTGCTCGGTGGCATATAGAATTAACTCATGAAGAAAATGAAAAGCTTAAAGGAGTAAGCAGAAAAGATTCACTCTTGCACATAGTTGCTCTAGGTGACATTACATTAACAGATGAGGAGATTGAACATTGGTGTGCAGTAAAAAATGAAGAATATCTATCATTGGTTGCCGGAATGAATGCGAGCGAATTATTACCAAATGTTGTTGAGCTTCTTGAAGAATTGAAAACTAAACATATAAAGATAGGATTAGGATCCGCAAGTAAAAATGCTGCTTTTATACTTGAAAAAACAGGCATTCAGCATTTCTTTGAAGCAGTGGTAAGTGGGAATGATGTCACCCATTCAAAACCACACCCAGAGGTGTTTCATAAAGGAGCAAAAATGCTAGGTGTTAAATCTGAGGAAACCATCGTTTTTGAGGACTCACAAAAAGGGATTCAAGCGGCTAAATCAGGAGGTTTCTATGCCGTTGGAATAGGCAAAGAGGAAGACTTAAAAACAGCTGACCTTGTCATTCCTTCCTTTGAAAAATATACTTTTGAAGATATAAAGCAAAGCTTATCGCAAATCAATAAAATTTAACTTATGAAACACTATTTAATTTCCCTATTATGTCTTTCCTTGTTGCTTCTTTTAAGTTGTAAAGAGACCACAACATCTAAAGAGCCTTCATCAACAACCGTAGAAGAGGTTGAGATGCTAGAAAATCTACCCGAATGGTCAAAGGATATGAATATGTACGAAGTTAACATTCGTCAATTTACTCCTGAAGGAACATTTTCCGCTTTTGAAAAACACATTCCTAGATTACAAAAAATGGGTGTTGACATTTTATGGTTAATGCCAATTTACCCTATTTCTGAAACAAAAAAGAAAGGATCTTTAGGAAGTTATTATGCTGTTTCTGATTTTACAAAAGTTAATCCAGAATTTGGCACAATGGAAGAATTCCAACAATTAGTCAAAACCATCCATGAATCAGGGATGAAGATCATATTAGATTTTGTACCAAATCACACTGGTTGGGACCATATATGGATTACGGAACATCCTGAATATTATACAAAAGATAAGGACGGAAACATTGTCGATCCTATTGACCCTTCTACAGGAGAAAGCTGGGGATGGACGGATGTAGCTGATCTGAATTTTGATAATCCTGATATGCGTAAACATATGATAAGTGATATGGCATTTTGGATTGAAAAAGAACAGATTGATGGATTCAGGATGGATGTAGCTCATGGTGTTCCGGTTTCTTTTTGGGAAGAGGTGAGTAATGCGTTGACTTCCGTCAAAAAAGATGTATTTATGTTAGCGGAGTCAGAAGTACCTGAGTTAAGAAACAACCGTTATTTCCAAGTAGATTATGGTTGGGAATTTCATCATATCTTAAATGATATAGCGAAAGGAGAAAAAGGACCAAAAGCTATAAAAAACTGGTTAAATGATAATAAAAAGAAGTATACTAAAGGTTGGCATATTCAATTTACTTCGAATCATGATGAAAACAGCTGGGCAGGAACAACAGAAGAAAGAATGGGTGATGCTCATGATGCATTATCAGCACTTGCTTTCACTATAGAAGGAATGCCATTAATTTATGGGGGTCAAGAAGAGCCTCTTATGAAAAGACTGGAGTTTTTTGAAAAAGATGACATAGGATTTGGGTCCTACAAAAAAGCTGATTGGTATACAAAGATCTTAGCTATTAAAAAAGAAAATGAGGCATTATGGAATGGTCCATTTGGTGGAGAAGTTAACTTTATAGAGACAGGAGAAAACATCCTCATTTTTAGTCGACAAAAAAACGCCAATGACGTTATTGCAATATTTAATCTTTCAGATAAAACGTCCAGTGTTACAATAGATTTCGATGCAACGCAATACAACGATTTGTTTATGAATAAAGCTTTTGGTAAGTCAAAAGGAGAATCGATTGAACTTGGCCCTTGGGAATATAAAATACTAAGCAATGAAAAGTAAATAGTCCTTCTACAACAAAATAGGGATGTAAATAAACTCGTAAAACACCTTTCATTAAAAATGATGGAATAAAAAAAGAGCAGAATTAAAAATATTCTGCTCTTTTTTTGTTTGATGTTCTCGATTTTATATTATTTAATAGTATTAGCATTACAAAATGAAACCACCTCTTTTTTGGGCCCCAGCCCAATTCTCTAAAATGTTAAATGTACGCTATAATCACATTTACAGTTTTTTATATTAATAGAATTCGTTAAATTTACTAGACGTTATTATACATTTTTAGTTAGAATTCACTTTAATTAATACCTTGAATTCCTTAAAAAAAGTAAACAACAAACATTCAACTTGCTTTTAACCTGAATTTAATGCTACCCCCATTAAATCAAATATTATGTCTAGAAAAGCAGAAGTAGACGCTAAAAACAGAATAAAAGAGCTCGAGGATCAACTCGTAAAAGCTCAACAATCTAATCAATTACTTAAATCAAAGCTTCAAGAAAAGACCAAAGCTTTAACTAAAAGTAAAAGTCGATATGATGTATTAGTTGAAAATGCCACTGACTTTTTTTACACCATAGATATTGACGGGTATCTCACTCTAATGAGTGAAAAAAGTGTACGTTCGTTGGGATACAAAGAAGAAGAGGTAACTGGCAAGCATTTTTTGGAATTTATCCCAGCGGAATATCGAGAAAAAACAAAAGCTACATTTGATGAAATCGGTAAAAATTTACCTGAAAACGAATATTCAGAATTTCCCGTCCAAACAAAAGATAAAAAGGTTATATGGTTTGGTCAGGTGTTAAATCGAGTTCAAAACGAGAATGGTTTGTATTACTATACAGCAGTTGCTCGAGATATTACCGCGAAAGTAAAGGAAGAGAATAAACTAATTCTTACAAAAAAGGAAATAGAACAAAGCGAATTGAAATATCGATCCGTTCTAGAAAACATGAAGTTCGGCATTGTAGAAATCGACGTTCATGGCCTTGTAACGTCTGTTTACAATCAATTTAATAAAATGCTCGGCTATCAAAAAGGAGAGTTAATTGGTAAAAATGCTTTGGATGTATACTGTGATGAAACTTCTCGAAAAGTCATCCAACATCACATTAATCTTAGAAAAAGAGGTATTTCAAGTGTTTATGAAGCAAAACTTATAAAGAAAAACGGTGAAGAGTTATGGTCTATGATTCATGGTGCACCATTTTATGATTCGGAAGGAAATATAGGAGGGTCACTTTCTATACATTTGGATATTACTGAACAGAAAAAAAGAGAAAAGAAACTAAGTAATGAAAAAGAAAAAGCTGAATTTGCAAAGCACGCAAAACAACAATTTCTTGCAACAATGAGCCATGAGATACGCACACCACTCAATGCAATAATCGGTATGCACTATTTGCTCAAAGAAACAAAAATGAATAAAGAGCAGAAAGAATACCTAGATATACTAGATAACTCTACATTGATTTTGAAAAATTTAGTTTCTGATATTTTGGATGTATCCAAAATAGATGCAGGAAAAGTTGAAAAACACGACTCTTTATTTGACATCGTTGTCTTATCAAAAGAAATACGTGATACCTTTTTATTCAATGCCCAACAAAAAGGAATACAGCTTAACTTAAATGTTAATGCGGAAAGTAGTTATATATTCACAGACCGTATATGGATTTCAAAAATTCTAATGAATCTGGTATCAAACGCCGTAAAGTTTACAGATAAAGGACAGGTTAATCTCAATCTACACATAGAAAAAGTTGATGCCATAAACACGCTGGTCAATGTTCAAGTTATTGATACAGGGATTGGCTTAAACAAAATAGAAAAGCAAAGGATCTTTAATGAATTTATTCAAGCTAATGAGTCCATAAAAAACAAGTACGGTGGTACTGGACTTGGTCTCAGCATTTCCACAAAACTAGTTAAAATGCTTGGTGGAAGCATTCAAGTAGAATCTGACAAAGGAAAAGGAAGTGTATTTTATTTTAATATTGTTGTGCCGCATAAAGTAGAAAAACAACTTCGGATTAAAAATGAAAATGATTCCGATAAACTTGATAAAGAAATTCGTGTGCTTATTGCTGAGGATAATGTAATGAATCAAAAATATATAACCAATGTTTTAGACAAGTGGGGTGTTCAATATGAAATAGCAAGAAATGGTAAGGAAGCCTTAGCACTGTACAATGAAGAAATTGATCTGATACTTATGGATTTATCAATGCCGATTATGGATGGTTACGAAACAGCTTTAAAGATTCGACATGAAATCGGTGATACAGATACTCCTATTATTGCCCTTACAGCTTCTTCTTTTAGAAGCAACAAAGAACAGGCGATACGTTCAGGAATGACTGATTTTTTAGCAAAACCGTACACACCAGATGAATTACAAAGTATCTTAGAAAAATATGCATAATAGGAAAATATATGGCATTTACGTATAATGACAAATTAAATTCTGAAAGCTTGGATAAATTATATGGAAAAGACCTTATATATGCATGCGAAATGTTTGAAATTTTTGATCAGATAATAGAAAAAGAACTTGATACATTAGAAGAAGCCATTCAATCTCGTGTTTATCAAGATATTAAAGCAAAAAGTCATAAAATCAAGCCCATGTATGCTATGGTAGGAATTCCTTCTGTATCTAATATGTGTAAAGAGATAGAAGACAATGCTATGAAAAAAAATCTTTCGCATATTCTTTCGATAATGAAAACTCTCCGGAAGGAGCATGAAAGCTACATAGTTATCATCAAAGAAGAAATAAAACGAATGCAAAATTATTTAAACAAAGATTCATGATAAACACAATCATTGTAGAAGATGAAATAATGGCACAAAAATCTTTGGAAAGATTGTGTTCAAAATTTAAAGATCTCTCTCTTATAGGAACATTTTCTAATGCTAAAGATGCTTTAGACAAAATAAATGATGAAACCATTGATCTTATCTTTTTGGACATTGAGATGCCTGGTATGAGTGGGATTGAACTTTTAGAGCAATTGCCATATTTACCACAAGTTGTTTTTACAACAGGAAATAAAGAGTATGCATATATTGCTTTTGAATATGATATAACTGATTTTTTAAAGAAACCAATATCTTTTGAGCGATTTGAAAAGTCAGTAAATAAAGTGAGAAGCACAATAGAAAAAAGATCTAAAGTTGCTTTATCCAGTGAGAAACATGAAGTATATATTAAAAGTGAAGGTCGATTGATTCGCCTAGATTATTCCGATATTAACTATTTCGAAAATGTTGGTGATTATGTAAAAGCTGTGACTTCTCATGGCAATTATGTGTTTCACGACACCTTAAAAGCTCTAAATAAAAAAATCAGCAATCCTAGATTTCTAAGAGTACATAGATCGTATATCATAAACATGGCGCATATCAAAGATATAGAAGACAATACTATTTTAATAGGTGAAAAGCTTATTCCTATTAGTAGAGCTTATAAAGGAATCTTGATGGAAAGTATTAATTTAATTTAATGCTCATTATCTCATATCACTAACCTTTGTTCGGCAATCCTAGCTCACAATTTATTGTATTGTGTACACTTGATCATCAATCAAATATCTATATCATTTAAATTCTAACTTGTCAGATAAATTCTTCTTAGATGAACGTGAACTATGGATAGGAAATTTTATAATAATCCTTTTAACCCGCATTATATATTATTGACTTCACTACATCCATCTACTTCGTTCTATTTTAT
>JAHDGD010000113.1 GCA_020627825.1 Saprospiraceae bacterium | reverse complement strand
ATCTTCTTAAGATCTGAGTTCGGGAATGTTATTGAAAAAGTGATTTGACAGTTCAACGAAGATCAGTTTAAATAATACGAAATTGACTTAACTACATAAAAAAAGGCAAGCCCAAAAGCTTGCCTTTTCTTCTTCCCTATAGGAAAGATTATCTTCTGAATAATCCTCCTAGTGTTTTGAATCCTATGGAAGCGATATCATCCATGATGCTACCGTCACCATCACTATCCAATATTTTTTCAAAGATAGAAGCTTGTGGATTTTGCTGTACTTGTTGTTGTGTTGATCCTCTCAACATTTCGAAAAGTGCATTCCCATCAAGTCCTTGTGATTTTTTTTGCTTTCCTAGAACCCCCATCACAAGTGGTGATAATTTTAACATCAATTGTCCTACATCCATTGCATCTAAACCACTTACTTTACTGATGTTCTGAACAACATTGCCTTGCTTAGCTCCTAGAATGTGCTTTAGCATACCTGCAGCGTTCAACATGTTACTATTTGATGGTGCACGCATTCCACTTAATAAACCTACTGCATCATCCAATATACTTCCATCATGGTCTCTATCCAATGCACCTAGCAATCCACTTAATCCTTCAGGTTGTGCAGCATTTCTTGAAAGTGCATTAAGCAACACAGAAAAGACACCATTTGCTGCAACAGCCGTTTTCTGTCTGTCTTCACCACCTATTGATTTAGATAAATAACCCAATAATTCAGGAGTTAACTGGGATTGTAATAAGTCCATTACATTCGTCATAATAAATTTTCATTTTAAAAGTTAATAAAATACCTCTCCGTTTACAATTCCTAATAGACATAAGAAGTACGTGCTAAAATAGCATTTAATTTTTGTTGTAACACAACAATTTAATTAACCACAAATTTTTAGGAATGGTTTTTGTCAGACATATATTATTATTGATTATATCTAAACCGATTGATATGAAGAAGTTGATGATTGTATTTCTGTTTGCTTTTATGGTGAACTTTGGGCTTAAAGCCCAAGAAATAGTTGAATCTTATATCGAAGCCTTTCAGTATATTGCAGTTTCAGAAATGGAACGAACGGGTATTCCTGCAAGTATTAAATTAGCTCAAGGATTATTGGAATCCAACTGGGGAAGAAGTGAATTATCTACTTTTGCACATAATCATTTTGGTATAAAATGCGGGTCGAGTTGGGAAGGAAAAGGATATTACAAAGTTGATGATGATCTGGATGAGAATGGAAAACTAAGGGAAAGTTGTTTTCGAGTTTTCGAAAGTGATGAAGCATCTTATATAGCACATTCCGAATTTTTATTGAGCAATAAACGCTATGATTTTTTGTTTGATTATGGTTCAACGGACTATAAGGCGTGGGCAAAAGGCTTACGAAAAGCTGGCTACGCTACAGATCCCAAATACCCGAGTAAATTAATAGGCATTATTCAAAAATATCAACTCTCAAAGTTTGACTACATGGCATCTGATGAGCTAGAATTATTTGCTTCTGCAGAACAAATCCAAGATTCAGAAGATATGGCTCAAGCTGAGTCTGATTTTATGGAAGAAGCACTAGCCATTGAGGAGATAGAAGAAGAGGAACACAATAGTTCAAAAGAAGAAGACCTTTTGGCGGAAGCCTCAGATAAAAAAGACTTCACTAAAAACTATGTGAAATATAAACGAGCATGGGAACGAGCAGTTAAAGAAACTGTAGAAGTAATGAAAGAAGATTCCAAGAAATCCAATAATAAAGGATTTAATTTCGATAAATTGCTAGCGGAGGTTACAGAAATAGGTGCTGCTGTCTTGCAAAAAGAAGAAAAAGAAGGTCCTACATCATTTCCTGATCTTGAATCTCATAATGGGGTAAAGATGACGATGGCAAATGGAGGTGAAACCTTACAAGACGTTTCAGCTAGAACAGGAATATCCGTCAATGATCTATATGTTTATAACGATAAACTATATAAAATCAAACAAGAATTATTGGCGCATTCCATTATTTATCTTGCTCCTAAAAAATCGAGTTTTAGTGGTTCAAGAGAAACCCATGAAGTTCGACATGGTGAAAAAATCATCGAAATATCTCAGCGATATGGTGTGACAGAAAAATCCTTACGTAAGCGAAATTACTTAAAGGATGGCGAAGAATTAAAACATGGAGAAATTGTATATTTGAGCGGACTGCGAATAGGACGAAAACCAAAGCTAAGAAAAGCAAATGGGAAGAAGTCGGATCGCATAAGCTTTGCAGATGATGAATAAATTACTTATAGTTCTATGTTGTGTTGCATGTGCCTTTTCAGCAGATGCCCAAAGTTTTTGGTTTGGTCCCAAAGGAGGGTTCAATGTGGCAACTCAACAAGGCGGAAATCTAGGGGTTCAACCTTTATTAGGTTATAATGCTGGGTTTTTTGTTGAAACGTATGATGAAGGAAATGAATATGGATCGCTCTATGCGAATGTAGGAATTTCTCAAAGAGGCCGTTCTACAAATAGGATTTTTTCATCCTTTCAGAATATCTTCATTCCCAGTGTTGCCTATCGATACAATAACATAACACTAGAAGTTGGTGCGAAGAAATTTTACAATGAGAAGTTGTATTATCGTCTTGGACTACGAGGAGAATATACGGCATTTACTAATCTAGAAGAAGTGAATCAGCGTATTATATCTGTAAGTTCCCCTCTACCTGATTTTGTGCGACCATTCACCGCAGGGATGACTTTAGGAGGAGGTTTTCAATATGAAATTTCAGAATTGTACGGTGTGTCAATCGAGATGAACATCATGCCTGATTTCTTTAATCAATACACATCTCCTGATATCCCAAATATTATCAATCCCGTAACTGGACAGCCGACGACCATTCGTGCACAAGAAATACGAAACACGACACTCGAATTAACAGTTGCCTTTAGATTTCTAAGGAAGGTCATTTATATAGACTAATGGATGCTACTAAGAGAGCTTATCTAGAATTACATCTTGCTGTAATCCTCTATGGATTTACGGCCATACTTGGTAAGTTGATCTCTATTTCTGCCATATCTATTGTATGGTGGCGGGTTTTCATAGCAAGCCTTAGTTTTCTATTTATCTTAAAAGTGGGAGCCATTATAAGACGGTTGCCTTCGATTGTCATCATACGTTTTATGTTGATCGGCATCATCGTTGGATTGCATTGGGTTACCTTTTATGGGTCTATCAAGCTTAGTAATGCAAGTGTGAGCCTGATCTGTTTAGCAACCACCTCTTTATTTACTTCCTTACTCGAGCCGATGATTGTCAGAAGAAAATTTGAATGGTTGGAGTTGGTGACAGGTCTTATCATACTACCTGGAATGTATTTTATCGTGAACGGAATTGATGCAGGGTATCACATAGGGGTAATTGTTGGTTTAAGTTCCGCTCTATTTGCTGCTTTATTTTCTATATTGAATAAGAAATATATAGATGATGCGAAACCAAAAGAGATTGCTGGAATACAGTTATTCGGAGTATTCGTTTTTATAACAATATGTGCACCTTTCGTTTTTTATTTTCAGCCTGAAGTTCAATGGATGCCGCGACCTATGGATTTTATGTATCTGCTTTTATTGGCACTCGTATGTACGACGTTTGCTTATATTCTCAGTATGCGATCTTTGCGTCAATTATCAGCTTTTGCATCGAATCTTGTAGTGAATTTGGAACCTGTGTATGGGATTTTATTAGCAGCCTTATTGTTGGCTGAATATAAAGACCTAGGCACCAATTTTTATATTGGTGTTGTGATCATAAGTTGTGCTGTATTTTCGTATCCATTTTTAAAAAAGCGTCTTCAAAGATCTTGATATGATTTCCAAAGAAATAGAAACGTATTGCGAATTGCATTCTAGCCCGACCAGCGAACTTTTGCAGAAAATTGCTAGACAATCCTACTTAAGAACGAATCAAGGTCATATGATCAGTGGACCATTGCAAAGCTCCTTTATTGCCCAACTGGTTCAATTAAGTGGTGCAAAAAGAGTGCTTGAAATAGGGACGTTTACGGCATACACTTCCATAGCAATTGCAGAAGCTTTGCCCGAGAATGGAAAGGTATTTACCATAGAGATTAATCCGGAGCACCATCATATCGCTCAAGAATTTATTTCATCATATGAAAAGAAGGCATCTATAGAATTGATACTAGGAGATGCGAAAGAAGTAGTGCCGACATTGAACGAATCGTGGGACCTTGTATTAATTGATGCAGCAAAAAAAGACAATGCATTCTATTATGATGCATTGGTTGCTGAGATGAAGCCAGGAGGACTCTTTTTACTTGACAATGTGCTGTGGAAAGGGAAAGTTGTAGATAAAGAGCAAGATAAACGTACACAACTTATTGATGCATTTAATAAAAAATTGGCAGCGGACACACGAGTTGACGTTACGCTATTACCGATAAGAGATGGGATTACATTAATCCGAAAAAAATAATGATAGCAAAAGACACATATAAAACGTTGTCACAAAACCATCTTCCCATATGGTGTCAAGATTGGTATCTAGATGCAGTATGTGGAGATGCCTGGGATTGTAGAGCGAAAGTAAAAAGTGAGCAAGTTTTGGCGGTATGGGTGTTTGGTTATCGGCAGAGATGGGGCTTGAGGAGTATAAATTTTCCTACCTTCCTTAAGTATAATGGGGTGTTTTTTGCAGAGACCTTAACCGATGCAGAAGCGGAATCTTATGCGATGGAATGTGTCAAGGAATTGCCGCGAACAGTCCGTATGAGCATAGAATTTATACCAGGTATTCAAGGACGGATTCCAGGAGTTATTGAGCTTTTTAGAAAGCGGGCTTTCGCCCAAAAGGAACGGACAACGTACATATGGGATGTAAGGCCCATACATGAGGAGTTGATACAGAAAATGGATGGTAATTATAGGAGGATGATAGCGAAGAGAAGAGAGGAATGCAGACTCCAGTACGAGGATCGCATGAGTGCGAGAGAGTTGTGGGATTTTCACGGTGAATGGGTAGGTGATTTGAGGGAACATGGTGTGAAGAAAGGTGATTTTTTAAAGTTGGTGGATGCATTGTATGATCGAGATGCGGGTGAAGTGATCAGTTTGTATAAGGGGGAAGATCGAGTGTCTAGTGTGTTGTTATTACGGGATAAAGAAGTTGTATATTATCTGTTAAGCGTGAACAATAAGACATTCAATAAACTATATCCATCGGTATTGATGGCAGAAAGAGTGGCAGCATATGCAAGCGAGAAGGGGGTGCAATATATCGATTTTCTAGGAAGTGATATAGACTCTATTTCCAGAGTGTGGAGAAAGCTGGGAGCCACAAAACATAGCTATTTATTTATGAACAAATCGTTCAAACTTCCATTTAATTAACGTGCGACTTAAAAACAAGACTTATGACAAATCCTATCGAAAGTAATCATTTCAAGTGGTTAGCAGAATTACATAAAAACAACAATAGAGATTGGTTTAATACAAACAAGCCAAGATATCAAGATGCTCATGCTGCGTTCAAATCACTCGTGAGTCAACTAGAAGACGGATTAAATGATTTCGATGAAATAGAAAAATCAAAAGTTATGCGGATCTACAGAGATGTTCGATTCTCGAAAGATAAGTCTCCGTATAAAGACTTTTTAGCCGCTAGTTTCATGAGAGCTGGAAAATATAGACGCGGAGGATTGTACTTTAAAATCCATCCCGGAGGCAACACGATGGTAGGTGGAGGCTTTTGGGGCCCCGACCCCAAAGACCTGAAATATATTCGAACTGGAATATTAGCAGAAGCTGATCGGTACAGGGATTTGTTGAATTCTTCTGATATAAAAGAGTATTTCGGAGGATTGAGAGGGGAAGCACTTAAAACAGCGCCGAAAGGATTTGACAAAAATCATCCAGATATAGATCTTGTTCGAAATAAGCAATTTTTATTGTGGCGAAATTTTGATGATAAGACGTCTCTTTCCGATGAGTTTCCTCAGATTGTTTTGGATGCTTATAAAAAAATGATGCCGTATCTCCAGTTCATGACGGATACCTTGGTCTTCGATGAGAATGGAGTCGAGCGAAATTAATTGGCTTACGCCAAAAGATCTTTTAGTGCTGTATCAACAGAAGGGTATTCAAATGTGAAGTTTTCTTCCTGAATTTTTTTGCTGGATACATTATTACTAGTCAATACAACATCAGCCATTTCACCCATAGCCATTCTCAAAGCAAAAGAAGGAACGGGATTCAATAGATAAAATCCATTCATGTGGTTTTTCATTCGTATTGTCAAGTCTTTATTGGTTACGACTTCAGGTGCAACCGCATTATAAATACCTTCAAGTTGCTGTTCTACAATATGGGCGAAAATACGTGCGCAATCGCTGATATGTATCCATGAATATTTCATCTGTCCATTTCCAAAATAACTTGCCAATCGGAAGGTAAAAGGCATCAACATTTTTTCAAAAGCGCCTCCGTTTTTACTTAAGACGATTCCTATACGTACGATCGAAAAATGAGAAACTAAAGAGCTTAATTCGGAAGCGGCTTGTTCCCATTGTTGAGTACAAACGGAAAGAAATCCATCGTCGACAGGTGCGTTGTCTTCGTGTACAAGTTGATCTCCACTGTCGCCATAATATCCTATGGCACTAGCTGAAATATAATGAGTTGGTCTTTTATGTATCGGTCTTTTTTGAAGTGCTTCTTTTATGGTATTGGCTGCTTGTACTCTACTATCGATCAGAACTTTTTTACGATTTTCGGTCCATCTTTTATCTGCAATTCCAGCTCCAGCTAGATTGATTATACAATCTACATCAAGCGCTTGGTCGTCAATAGTTTTATTGTTTGTATCCCATTGGTGGTAAATGATCCCATTTTGGTTTTGTTTTTTTGATCTGGATAGGATGTGGATTTCCCATTTATCTTTATCGAGAATTTTTATTAACTCAGACCCGATGAGTCCAGTGCCGCCTGCTAGTAATATTTTTTTCATATACTTAATTCTTATGCTAGATGCAATAATATAAAAAGGCGTATCGCACCCTAATTGTTGCGATACGCCTTTCAAAGACGGTGTTAAGCTTTGTTATTTTTTTGCAAATAGTTTTACCTGCAAGCCAATTTCATCATTTATGGCTTTATCCTTCAATCCATCTGATAAGCTTGCTGAACCATAATTGATGCCCCATTCTGTACGATCAATTGTGAAAGCAGGAGTCATAACTGAAACCATGTCATTTTCTCTCGTTACTTTTGATCTGAATCGAATTTCTTTTGTGTGATCTTTTAGCGTTAAGTTTCCTTTCACAATATAATTTGCATCTTGATCATTCATCAGTTTCGTAACTTTCGTGATTTCGAACTTCCCTTCTGGATACTGATTTACATTGAAGAAGTGATCTTTCTTTTCTTCCTCACCAGTTCCTTTTAAGTGACCTTCCAATCCAGCCTTCTTTCCTCCTTCAAGATCCATAACGTTGATAGTTGTCATATCAAGTACGAAGCTTCCGCCTGTCAGCTCGCCATCTGCCATTGAGATTTCTCCACTTTTGATCTTTAAATCACCATTATGTTTTCCTGTTACTTTTGCTCCTTCCCACATGATAGCACTACTTTCAGTATTTACAGTATACAGTACACCAGTTTCTTCAGCGACTACACCTGCTTCTCCTGTTTCAGCTTTTTCTCCACTTGGTTTGCAAGAAAAAATGAAAAATGCTATAAAAAGTACTAGGGTGAAATTTGAAATGAATTTCATTAAAATAATATTTTGTTAGTTATGTAATAAATTTTTGATTTGATCAACGTACTCATTAACCTCTTCAAGACTGCTGAGGACAAGACAATTTTCAGTTGATTGTATAGATTGGTTGACTGCCTGATAACCGCTAATGATTAGTTTTCCATCAAATTCTTCCAATATTTGATCAATATACGGCTGCATTTCTTGTTCAGAAAATGAATCATTAATAATGGTAAATAGATAATCTGGTTTATAATTATTTGTAGCCAGTACGAGTTGTCTTAAGCTAATACTATTTCCGAAGTAGAAAACTGGGAATTGCTGTTTCTTAAGAAAATAATACATATAATAAAGCGATAGCTTCTGGCTTTCATTTTCAGGAAGATATAGAAGAAATCTAGGTTTGTTGGAATTTCTTTGTTGATTAGGTATCTTATCGATTTCTACAATCAATTTATGCATAATAATATTTAAGACAAACGTTTCATGCACTTCATTGATAGAATCTGCAACCCACATGAGGTTAATCTTTTCAAGCAATGGGTAAATTACATTTTCCATTGTCTCATCAAATCCCTTTTGTTCGATGTTTTTATTTAGAATCTGAGTAAACTTATACTCATCAAGTTCAAGCATCGAAATACTTAACGTGTCTAGATTTTTCTCGAATGAATCGTCAATTTCTGTAATTTCTGCAACGCGAAGGGATAATTCTTCTTTGGAAAGCTTAGCAAGTTTTGAAATTTTCATCCCTTTTCTGTAGAGGATGCTGATATTCAAGGCATTCTTAAGATCTTCTTCTGTATAATAACGGATATTCGTCTCCGTTCGCTTAGCAACTAGAATGCCATAACGTTTCTCCCATACCCTTAGTGTATGGGCCTTTATCCCACAAATATTTTCAATATCTTTAATTGAATATACGACCACAATGTACTGCTATTAATTAAAAAGTTTTCCTAGTTGTTGCTCCCTTCAGAGATTCGTTAGTTAGCAGATAAAGTTGTAAACAATTATTATAAGAAAAAGTTAATTATACATAAAATTATCCTCCAATATTTTTAATGGAGTATATTCAACAACTAAATTACTAAAAAAAATAGTTATGAAGATTGGGATAGTTTGTTATCCTACATTTGGTGGGAGTGGAGTTGTAGCTACTGAGCTTGGCAAAGCTTTAGCAAAGAAAGGACACAGTATACATTTTATTACATATAAGCGTCCGGCAAGATTGGATTTTTTTAGTGAAAATATTTATTTCCACGAAGTAAGCACCGCAGAATATCCTCTTTTTGAGTATTCCCCGTATGATACCGCATTAGCTTCCAAAATGGTCGATGTGGTATTGTATGAAAATCTAGATTTGTTGCACGTACATTACGCTATACCACATGCAAGTGTTGCATTTTTAGCAAAGTCTATTTTGAAAACAAAAGGGATTGAATTGCCAGTCATAACAACACTTCATGGTACAGATATAACGCTTGTGGGGAATGATCCATCTTTTTCTCCTGTAGTAGAATTTAGTATCAATTCAAGCGATGGGGTGACGGCGGTTTCTCATCAATTGAAAGAACAAACACTTTTATCTTTTGATATTCATAATGAGATAAAAGTCATTTATAATTTTATTGATTTTTCCCGCTTTAGAAAAACAAATAAGAATCATTTCAAGCTCGCGATTGCACCGAATGGGGAAAAAATCATCACACATGTTTCCAACTTTAGAAAGGTAAAAAGAATTGAAGATGTGATTCGTGTTTTTGAAAAAGTGAATCGCAAAATAAAATCGAAATTGTTCTTGATTGGCGATGGTCCGGAGCGTAAGCGAATGGAACGTCTGTGCAGAGAAATAGGGCTTTGCTCCGAGATTCGATTTATGGGAAAGCAACAAGCTGTTGAGGATTTATTGAATATCTCGGACTTGTTTATCATTCCATCCGAAAATGAAAGTTTTGGGTTGTCTGCACTAGAAGCGATGGCATGTGAAGTACCTGTAATTTCATCCAATGCGGGAGGATTGCCTGAAGTTAATATTCAGGGTGTAACAGGCTATTTATCGGATGTAGGGGATGTGGAAGATATGGCAGCAAACGCAATTAAGATATTATCCGATGAAGTGTTACATGAAAAATTGAAAAAAGGAGCCTACGAAACTTCTCTTAAGTTTCACATCGACCATATTCTACCTCAATACGAACAGTATTACAACAAAGTACACACTCGTGTAACTTCTCAAAATGTAATAGCATAAATGGATTATACAAAACGAAGCATCAATCCGGATGAAATTCCAACACGAGAATTTCACCAGTTTTTATTGGGTTCAGTAGCACCCAGACCTATAGCATTTGTCAGTACAATAAATGAAGAAGGAGTTGCAAATCTTGCCCCTTATTCCTTCTTCAATGTGTTTTCGAGTAATCCTCCTATTGCGGTTTTCTCTAGTAATCGTAGGGTTTCAAATAATACAACGAAAGATACCTTGTACAATATTCAATTGAATAAAGAAGCAGTGATTAATGTTGTTGATTATTCAATTGTTCGTCAAATGGCTATAGCAAGTGTTGAGTTCTCATCGGATATATCAGAATTTATTAAAAGTGGATTAACTCCTGAAAAAGCAGAGGTCGTTACGCCACCAATGGTGAAAGAATCTCCCGCTTCAATGGAATGCACAGTGGAAGATATAATAACACTTGGGGAACATGGGGGAGCAGGTCATTTGATCATATGTAAAATTCATCGATTGCATGTTCGGGAAGAAGCGATTGATGAAAACGATAGAATCAATCCGCATAAGATGGATCTCATGGGAAGAATGGGAAGAGCTTACTACTGCCGTGCAAGTGGTGAAAACGTTTTTCCTATTGTTCAAGCGGTTACCAAATTATGTATTGGGTTTGATGCGTTACCTGAAGCTGTTCAGAAAAGTACATCATTGACTGGAAATGAGCTTGCACAATTAGCAGGTTCCCATGAATTACCGACTGAAAAAATGATGACTAAAGTAAAAAAGAACTATGCATTTTCAACTCTCGATGCACATCATCAAGTCATAAAAGAGTTGATTTCTAAGGATGAAATTGAAGAGGCATTAGCAGTTGCGTTCATTTAGTTTTTTTGGGCTGGGGCCCAAAAAACTTTACTCCAGGCCAAAACAAAATTTTAAACAGCCCTATATCTTTTTTGGTCTGATGCTTTTGGGCGAAAGCCCAAAAAAGCAAAAAATATACTGACACTAGAGAGATTAAGAAGTTTTATCTTCACCGAAATGTGTCCAACCTTGTGCTGTTAAACGATGGAAATTTCCGCCAGTTGTTTTTAATACAGCTCCTGCTTCTGGATCCGTGACATCGCCAATTATGTAGATATCTGGCATGGTCTGTATCTTTTCAAGGTCTCCTGAATCAATGGTAAATAAAAGTTCGTAATCTTCTCCTCCACTAAGGGCGCAGCTGATGGGATCTATATTGAAATTCAATGCCATTTTCTCAGTGTCTGGATGTAACGGAACTTTACCTTCTTCTAGTAATATGCCTACATTACTTTCTTTACAGAGGTGCATGATTTCAGAAGAAAGTCCATCACTGACATCTATCATTGCTGTAGGGATGATGTCATGTTGTGCCATATACGCAATAATGTCACCTCGAGCTTCGGGACGCAGTTGTTTTCCTACAAGGTGCTTCTGATCTTCCAGATCAGGTTTCATATTCGGATTATCAATGAATAATTGTTTCTCACGTTCAAGTAATTGCAGGCCGAGATATGCTGCACCTAAATCACCGGATACACACAAGATATCTCCTGGACGAGCACCACTTCTGTACGTAATACGATCAGGTTTTGCCTTCCCTATTGCAGTAATGTTGATGAACAATCCTTTGTTTGAAGACGTCGTATCTCCACCTACAAGATCGACCTTGTATTTTTCGCATGCAGCCTTGACACCTGCATAAAATTCATCAAGTGCTTCAACAGAAAAACGATTCGAAATAGCAATGGAAACTACGATCTGTTGCGGAATTGCATTCATGGCATAAATGTCTGATACATTGACAACCACAGATTTATACCCTAGATGTTTCAACGGCATGTACATCAGGTCAAAATGAATGCCTTCCACTAAAGAATCGGTACTGACCACTGAAACCCAGCCTTTATGATCGAATACAGCGGCATCGTCTCCTATACCTCGAACAGTCGAATCATTCTGTATTTCAAATTGCTTGGTTAAATGTCGAATTAACCCGAATTCGCCTAATGTATTAACGTCAGTTCTTTTTTCTGTACTCATGCCGCAAAGATAACCAAAGGGGAATAGCCGTTGATAAAATTAAAGTACTAAATGTGAATTTGAATTCAATTGGTATCCCTACCTTTGCGCAAAAAAATACGATTATGGGTCTTATAACAGTAGGAACAGTAGCATTTGATGATATAAAAACGCCTTTTGGACATGCAGAAAAAGTAATAGGTGGCGCATGTACTTATACGAGTTGGTCTGCTTCTTATTTTACGAATGATATTCGATTGGTTTCAATTGTGGGAGGAGATTTTCCGAAAGAAGAATTGAATAAATTAAATGAAAGGGGAGTAAGTACAGAAGGGCTAGAGATTGTTGAAGACAAAAAATCGTTTTTCTGGGCAGGGGAATACCATGACAATATGAATCAACGTACAACCCTAGCGACAGAATTAAATGTTTTAGCTGATTTCGATCCAGTTTTACCAGCATCATATAAAGATGCACAGTATGTTATGTTAGGTAATCTAACACCCGAGGTTCAAATGAAGACCATCAATCAGTTATCAACTGATCCCAAGTTAATCGTACTAGATACAATGAATTTTTGGATGGATGTGGCTTGGGAACCACTGCTAGAAGTTGTGAAAAAAGTGGATGTAATTACAATTAATGACGAAGAAGCAAGACAATTATCTGGGAAGTATTCTCTGGTAGATGCTGCTGCTGCAATTCATGAAATGGGACCAAAATATGTTGTGATCAAGAAAGGGGAACATGGCGCTTTGTTATTTTCAGAAGGGAGAATATTTAGTGCTCCAGCACTTCCATTATCGCAGGTAAAAGATCCTACAGGAGCAGGTGATACATTTGCAGGTGGATTTATTGGGTATCTTGCTAAAACGGATGATATTTCTTTTGAAAACATGAAACGAGCGATCATTTACGGTTCGGTTATGGCTTCTTTCTGTGTTGAAGAATTCAGTTTGGACAGATTGAAAACATTAACCCAAGATGAAATCAATGCGCGCGTAGAGATCTTTAAAGATCTATCAATGTTTGATTTATAAGTTTAATTTTTTCTTCGAAATAAGTCTTTTAGTTTAAATCCAGTGCCACCTTCCAGTTTGAATTTTACTGGAAGGGTATATTTGACGCGGACTAATTTACCATCTTGCATACCAGGGGTCCACTTTTCAGGAAGATCTTGCATGCTTTTTACGGCTTGGTAAGCTGCTTCACCGCATCCACCCTTTACATCTCTGACAATATTGATGTTTGTGATAGAGCCATCTTTTTCTACTATAAATTGGATTACAACTTGTCCTTCTATTCCATTCTCTCTTGCCTTTACAGGATATTTCAGATTTCCATAAATGTGCTCGAGCATTTTCTTTTGAGCACATGCGTCTTTTTCTACAGTTGTTAATAAATGTTCGCAGCCAGGGAATCTAGGGCTTTGCTCGACTTTAATGAGAACGTCTTCTGGTGCATTTGGATTTTCTGGTGGGGCGGTATTCATAGCTTGCGAAGAGGCTTCATCTTGACCTTTTTCCAATTTAAACTTAACAGGAAGCGTATATTGAACAGCTACTTTTTCTCCATTTAGTTCACCAGGTGTCCATTTCTTTTCAAGCGTATTCATTTTATTGACAACACGTAAAGCCTCTTCTCCACATCCTTCTCCTATGTCTTGAATTATCTTTGCGTTTTTAATGATTCCTTTTTTATCAACAACAAAGCTAATGACAACGGTCCCTTGTATGTTATATTCTCTTGCTAAAGCTGGATAATATAAATTTCGGTATAAATATTCCAACATTTTTTTCTGAGCACATGCTTGTAATTCGAGTTCTGTTCCTTGCATATCCTCACAGCCAGGAAAACGTGGCATGATATCAGCTTCTGTTACAACATCAGCAGAAGG
>JAHDGD010000112.1 GCA_020627825.1 Saprospiraceae bacterium | reverse complement strand
AGGCATTTTAGCAATTGCTGACTTACAGCCTTGATTTTTTGTTTCTTTTGCATCAAGGCAAAAGAAAAAACACAAAGCTTACTTAATAGCGTCTAAAATAAACCTTTTTAACAAATGCTTACTAAACACTATTCGTCATTTTACATGTGTTAGCTCTTTTTTTAAGATAGGCAAATCAACTGGGATTCACGTTATCTAGAGAAATATACTTCAAACAATGGAATGTACAGGTAAAACGCACCAATCCTTTGCAAAATTGTTTCGTTCGTATTTCAATATTGGAATATCAAATAGGATTCTATTTAACTAGAACTTTCTTTCCATTATACTATAGTTGAAATTTTTTCCATGTGAACAGAAAAAGAAAAAATAGTAAGCCTACTTTATAGCATCATCAATAAATCTTTTTAACAAATATTTACTAAACACTATTCTCCATTTTACAAGTGTTAACTCATTTTATAAGATTGACAAATCAATTAGTATTCAAGCTAAGATAGGTTTTTTAATAGCCAGTCCTCACAATCTTTAAAATGATCAAAAACATTGTCTTCAGTTACAAGTTTTGGAATAATTTCTATTGATTCCAACATATACCTTGTTTGTTCATTTAGTCCAATAAATAGAATGTGTATAGAATTTAATTCAAGATCTAACACAATATCTTCTAATGAAATAAGTCCTGATTTATCCATATGAGGAACTTTCGAAAGATCGATGACTACAAATTGAACAGTTTTGGGAATGGTATTATACAAAGACTTAATTTCTTGAACATTACCAAAAAATAAAGGACCTTCTATTTTTTTAATAACAACTTTTCCCTTCAACGATGGGTTTAATTCTTCATCTTTTCTATTTTCCAATGCTGAATAAGGCACAATCTTGGAATCTTTAGCTGATGTTTGCGCCATTTTTTTCATAAACATTAAACATGATATCACCATTCCTATACCAACGGCGTATATTAAATCCCAAAAAACGGTTAACAAAAGAACTGTCAATAATACAATCGCATCTGTTCTAGGCATTGAACGCAATGCTTTTAATCCTTTGTAATCCATTACTCCTATCCCTACTGTGATTAAGATTCCAGCAAGTACAGCTTTGGGAATCTGTTCAGCATAAGGTCCTAAAGCTAACAAAACGATTAATAATAGAATAGATGCAATCATTCCACTCAACTTTGTTTTACCTCCTGAATCTATGTTGACTACTGTCCTAATGGTTGCTCCCGCTCCTGGTATTCCACCGAATAAGGAGGCTATTGAATTCCCTATCCCTTGTCCTATTAATTCTCTATTACTTTTATGCTTTGTTTTCGTCATATTATCCGCTACAATTGAAGTCAACAAGGAGTCAATTGCACCCAGTAAAGCAAGCGATAAGGCTGTAAAAACATAAGGTGTTACGGTTCCCAAACTAAACTTGGTAAAAATATCCGTTCTAAAAGATGGAAATCCTCTTGGAATTTCGCCGATATTCAAAGCATTCAGATTACCAAAAACCACGACTAAGGTAACAACAACTAATGCGACTAACGAGGATGGTATTACTTTTGTAATACGCTTGAATCCATATATAATGATGATGGTCAATAAGGCAAGAATGAATTCGATCCATTGTATATTTTGGATCGCTTTTGGTAGATATTTTAAAGCTCCTAGAACCCCTTTTGAATCCGCTCCAACTAATGTTTTCGCTTCTTTTATTTTATCTTCTTGTGTGAAGGCAGCTGCTGATTCCACCGTTCGTTCATAATCTGCAGCTGTTAAAATGCGATCTGAATTTCCTTGGGTTAACGTTTTCGTTAAAAGCACTTCTTCTGCTTGAGGCATGAAATGATCGATATTGGACATATCATTTTTAGGGTTGTACCCAAATAATGCTAGCAACTGAGTGACCAAAATGATAATACCTATTCCCGACATAAACCCTGATACAACAGGATAGGGGATATATTTGATCAAACCGCCTATTCGAATCACCCCAAAGAAAACTTGAAATAATCCTGCCATGAGGAAAACCAATAAAATAGCAGGTAAAGCCTCTTCTATATTGCCATTATTGGAAGCTACTATTCCACCTACGATCAACATACTTACTGCTGTCATAGGAGCTGTTGGTCCACTGATCTGAGTATTCGTACCACCGAATAAACTGGCAAAAAATCCTATAAAAATGGCACCGAATAATCCAGCTGCAGCTCCCAGGCCAGACTGATCACCAAATGCTAAAGCCAATGGTAATGCTACTATCCCTGCTGTTAACCCTCCGAATAAATCTCCTTTTAAATGGGCGAA
This sequence comes from Saprospiraceae bacterium, assembly GCA_020627825.1. GTDB lineage: Bacteria > Bacteroidota > Bacteroidia > Chitinophagales > Saprospiraceae > JAHDFB01. The sequence continues at coordinate 11,616 of JAHDGD010000112.1, read as the reverse complement.
AAAGCCCGTTTTATTTGCCTTTGACACTGTTGTTTAGTTTTTGTTTTATCAAGTTTAATGTTCAACACAAAAATACTTTTAATAGTTGATATAAAAATTAGTAACCCATAGCATGGTCATCACCTCTTTTGTCTGCAACCAATTCGTATCCTTCTTCCGTAATCAGAATCCCTTCCATTCTTCCTATATTGGATCTTGACTTTGTTTTATATCCTTTTTGGGTTAAACCCATAATTAATTCATCAGAAAAACATCCATCTTCATAAAATACTTCTTCTGGTTTCCATTGATGATGAAAACGACAAGATTGTATAGCTTCTTCAAGATCCATTTTATATTCCATTACATTTATACTTGCTTGAAAAACGCTTGTTATAATTGTAGATCCTCCTGGGGTACCTATAACCAAAAATAAAGCACCATTTTTCTCAATGATAGTTGGTGTCATTGAACTCAACATTCTTTTCCCTGGCTCTATTTTATTTGCTTCTGCGCCTACTAAGCCATATAAATTGGGGTGTCCCACTTTACTACTAAAGTCATCCATTTCATTATTAAGTAGATATCCTCCTGTGGCAATGACTTTACTTCCATATCCGCCATTTAATGTTGTTGTTAGTGAAACCGCTCGACCATCTTGATCGACAATGGAAAAGTGAGTCGTTTCTTCACTTTCTATAGTCCCATGTTCAATACCTTCAGTAGGGGAGGCTCCTGAAAATGAAAAATCTTTCATTCTATCCTTCATGTAGGCTTTTGAAATAAGTGTTTCTATAGGGATTTTTACAAAATCACTATCTCCCATAAAATGTGCGCGATCAGCATATGCTCTTTTCTCTGCTTCAACCATAATCTGAACATCCTGCATGTTATGAATTGATGTAAATGCATGAGATTCTACGGCATTAAATAACTGAGCCAATACAATACCACCACTCGAAGGAGGAGGCATAGAATGTATCACGAAATCTTTATAGGGAATCGAAATAACATCTCGCCATTTGGCATCATAGCTATGCATGTCCTCCATGCTCAAGATTCCTCCTCTTGCCTGAATGTCTGCGATGAATGCTTCTGCTAATCTGCCTTTATAAAAAGCTTCTGCTCCTTCAGATTTAATGGTTTCTAATGTAAGCGCTAGTTCTTTCTGAATAAATAAGTCACCTTCTTTGTAAGGTCGTTTTGGGATAAACGGACTTTCTAATTGCGGATTTTGTCTTTTAAATTTATCCACATTCTTATTTAAATTATGCGCTTGCTTTTTTGTCAATGGGAAGCCATTTTTGGCTAATTCCACAGACGGCTGAAGTAAAGTTTCCCAATTTTTTAATGCACTATACTTTGAAAAGGCTTCTTCCATTCCTTTTACCGCTCCTGGAACACCAACAGCTAAAACACCTTCTGTACTTAATCCTTTAATAACTTCACCTTGCCCATCTAGATACATATTTTCCGTGGAAGCAATAGGAGCTTTTTCTCTGAAATCCAAAGCATATAGACTACCTTTTTCATCACGATACATCATGAAACCTCCACCCCCTACATTTCCGGCAACAGGATAACAAACGGAAAGCGCAAAATGTACAGCTATTGCGGCATCAATTGCATTTCCTCCTTGCTTTAATATGTCTAAACCGATCTTTGTTGCTTCAGGATGAGCCGAAACTACACCTCCATTTTTTGACAATACTCTTTTTTTAATTTGTACCGTTGGAGTAACGTCCTTACAAGATTGGAAACACAGTAAAAATGTACTAAAAACAACAAGGAGTGATTTATTCCATCTTTTTTTCATTCTAAGAAAATAGTTTTATCGAATTTTGTGTTATAGCTATGGTATTTTCGGGTTTTTTCGAAATGACCATGCTTGTTCATCATCGAGATCACATAATAATGAGTAATATTAAGAACTTTTCATTTATATTCTTGCTTATTTCATTTACTTTTCAAGGGGCTTTCGCCCAAACAAAATTTGTTAATGAGTTTTTGAACATTGGCGTAGGAGCTCGAGCGCATGGAATGTTTCATGCTCAAGTTGCTACAGTAGATGATGTAAGCGCCGCTTTATGGAACCCAGCGGGTTTGTCTAGAATAGATGCACCTCTTCAAGTAAGTGCGATGCACGCAGAGTGGTTCGGTGGTGTAGCCAATTATGACTATCTTGGATTAGCTAAAAGTATCGATAAAGAAAAAGAGTCTTACGGAGCTATTTCGATCATCAGAATGGGAATTGATAATATTCCTTACACACTAAATTTAATAGGACCTGATGGAAGCGTGAATTATGATAATGTTTCCGATTTTTCCACAGCTGATTATGCTTTTTTTGGCTCTTACGGCCAAAAAATTGGGGAGTTTATTCGAGTCGGAGGAAGTGCAAAAGTTATTTACAGATCTATTGGAAGATTCGCAAATGCTTGGGGTTTCGGCATGGATCTAGGAGCAAATTATGAGCTGCCAAGATTTACTTTTGGATTAACAGCTCGTGATATCACAACGACCTATAACAGTTGGTCTTTTAATTTGACAGATCAAGAAAAATTGGTATTCAGTCAAACAGGAAATAGTATTCCTGAAACAAGCAGCGAACTCGTTCTGCCTAGAGTTATCCTCGGAGCAGCTTTTCACAATAACAAAGAGAATTATTTATCGAAGTATACCTATACAATCGAAATGAATTTAAACATCAATACGGACGGCAGAGCTAGTGGATTAATAGCTACTAATCGATTCGCTATTGAACCTGTTATTGGAGGCGAATTTGGTTATGCTGATCTTGTTTTTGTGCGTGCAGGGATAGGGAATATGCAACGATTGGTGAATGATTTCAACGCTGATACTAGATCACTTTCTGTTACACCAGCTTTGGGTTTGGGTTTAAAATTAAATAGATTCAGAATTGATTATGCGTTGAATAATATAGGTTCATCAGCAGGTACAGGCAATCTTTTTTCCCACATATTTTCATTGAGTATTGATTTCCAACCAAAAAGTAAATCTACTTTATAAAGATTATTTGCTTTAACTATAGTATAAATTTTTCGAAGGTAAGTCACTCTTTATCGAAGAATGACAAGTTATTCAAGATTCTTACATGAATACAAATGCCTTAAGAAAAATGTAGTCTATACTTTCTCAGATTAAACTAAACAGTATTGAATTCCTTATCCATTATTCAGGTAACTACATTTTTTAATTTCGCATTTGAACAATAAGCTAAAGAAAATAGCAGTTTTTAAACTATCCATTAGAGATAATTCCTTTTGATCTCGAAGTATTCCTGAATAATGTATGTGTTTTGCTGGAAGAATTTTTAATTCTTTCCATTACAAGTATTAATAATCAAGCATTTTATTCTTTCAATCATACCAATTCAGGTGTTTTACCTTTTAAAATCCAAAAGGTATTAAATTGATGTTCCATGCTGGAATATGAGAAAAAATTATATTTTAGATTAAAACCAATTCAAATGAGAGTATTACCTATTTCTATTTGTTGCTTCCTACTCCTTTTTCTGATCAGTTGTAAAAATAAACGTACAGTTAAACCTGATAATACTGCTCAGTTTGGAATGTATATTCAGTCATATGGTCCTTTGTCTGTAGGGAAACACAGTGATATTTTTATTGATGTTAAACCACAATTAGTTACTGAGCAAAGCGCAAAAAATCTGGATGATTTTATAACAATAGAACCAGCAGTGAAAGCAGAATTTTTGTGGAAAGATGGACATGTTCTATATATTGATCCCATCGAAGAATTGATTTCAAATACCGAATATTCTATTCAATTTGATATAAAAAAATACTTTGATCTTCAAGATGCTCCTGAAGAACCGTTTACATTCACAGCCGTTGTAATTCCTCAATTAAATGCACTTGCTTTCAAGGATTATGTATTAGACGATAATGGACATTGGCATCTTGATGTTGAACTCAGTTTAAATGATTTCGAATCATTAGAGACTATACGAAAGTATACCAATGTTTCATCAAATGGAAAAGAACTGAATTTTTCAATACAAAAAGAAGTAACAAAAAATCCGATTATACACATTCCGATACCTGAAGGGACTACAGAGTCTATTCAAGTCTCATTCCAAGGCACTAAAATAGGAGCAGAACTCAACGCAGATTATGCATTTTCAATACCTCAAATTGCTGATCTTGAACTACTTGAAACAAAAGAGAATTTTGAAGAAAATACCATCACCTTTATCTTCAATAAGCTATTAAATTCAAATCAGAACCTTGATGGTTTTATTAAAATTAAAAATCAAACTCCTAGCTATAAAATAAAATCCAATGCCTTAACTATTTTTTTAAAGAAATCTCGCAATGAGCAAGAAATAGTTTTACTACCTGGGGTAAAAGCAAAAGATGGTGATAAATTAAAAACAAAAATTACACATACGATAGGGGAAACAGAAATAAAGCCCTTGTTAAAAAATGTGGGCTTGGGATATATAATTCCTTCAAGTGAGCAAGTTGTTTTTCCTTTTGAAGCCCAAGGACTCACATCAGTAAGACTTGAATTATTTAAAATACATGCAAACAATCTTCAACAATTTTATCAAAGAAATACACTACATAATGCGTATAATCTTCAATACATAGGGGAAGTTGTTTATGAGGAGAAAATGGAATTGAATCAACTTGATCACACTTTCGATCCTTTTTCGAAGAAAAGATATTTTTTCGATTTAAAAGATTTTATCTCAAAAGACCCCAATTCTATTTATGAAGTTCGAATCGGTTTTTTACCTACTGATGTGTACAATCAATGTGCTCAAAATATTGAAGAGCCACAAAACCTTTCAATTTTTGATTCCGATTATTATGGTGTTTATGGGTATTACAATGATTTTGATTGGAATGATAGAGAAAATCCTTGTAAGAAGGCTTACTACAGATCTGATCATTATATCAAGAAACTAGTCGTTAATTCTGATATAGGAATTATTGCAAAAAAGGCCAGTAATGGAGATCTCATCATTTTTGCAAATGATCTAAACACTGCAGAACCTATTCAAAATGCGAAAATTTCTGTTTTCAATAAAGCTCAAAGAGAACTTGTTCACACAGAAACCGATGGAACAGGTCGTGCATTTCTCACTGGCATGGGAGAGGCTTTTATTGTAAGAGCTCAAAGAGGTGCAACTGAGAATTGGCTCAAAATAGAAGATAAAGACGCACTTAGCATGAGTAAATTTAAAGTAGCAGGTAGGGTAACAACCAATGGACTAGATGGATTTATATATGCTGAAAGAAATGTATGGCGCCCAGGTGATACAATGTTTGTTGACTTTATTATCCATGATCCTGAAGATCGATTACCAAATCATCATCCAGTAGAATTGAAAGTATTTAATCCTCAAGGCAAAGAGGTGTTTCAACAAATTAATTCATCAAATGTTGGACCCTTTTACGCTTTTGAAATTCCTACTTCTTCTGCTTTTTTAACTGGAGATTATATCATTCAAGCAAGTTTGGGAAATAATACATTTTCAAAATCCGTAAAAATTGAGACAATTAAACCCAATAAATTTTCTATTGAAAATAATGTAGAACAAGTGACTGATCTCAATCAAAAATTACGTGAAGGAAAAGTAAATATTCCTTTTGAAGTAAAGTGGTTGTATGGAGCTCCTGCTAAAAACAAAGAACTGAAGTGTGAGCTGATGTTAAGGAATAAAGCGTTAACTGTTGATGGCTTTTCTGAATATCGCTTTTCTGATCCTAGAAACTTGTTTCGTTCTCCTCCATCAGAAATGATTTCAAGTGTTAAAACCGATGAAAGTGGATTAGCCAATGTAAGTGTTGAGTTTCCTTCCGATGTAAAAGCTCCAGCAATGCTTCAAGTTACGTTGAAATCTACTGCATTTGAATCAAGCGGAGATTTTAGTACGGATGTATCAACATTTGATTACGCACCTTATGCTTATTTTACGGGTATTGAAATACCTAAGAATCAATATAACTACAAGCGAGTAGACCGTAATAAAAATGCTACTATTGAACTGGTTTCCATAAGTGATGAAAAACAAGCTGCAAGTGGAAGAGATTTGAAAGTGAAAGTTTATCGAATGGAGAATTATTGGTGGTATAACAGCTACAATGATAAATTTCAACTTGCCGATGGAGATGTCCATGTTTCTGCGAATTCATTTGAAGTCAAAACCAATAGGTCTGGGAAGGCATCTGTCGATGTGACGTTTAAAACATACGGACGTTTTTATATTCAAGCTTGTGATGAAGCTTCAGGTCATTGTACAGGCGATTATCTATATGTTGGGTATCCATGGAACGACGATGATATGAATCGCTCAGTTTATGAGGATGCAGCGCAACTCAATTTTACAAGCACTAAAACGACGTACAATTCTGGCGAAACAGTAGAATTAAATGTGCCATCCTATTTTCAAGGAAAAGCATTGATAAGCTTAGAGAATGGTAATTCTGTCGTAGAAAGCTTTTGGACGGAAGTCCAAAGAGGAAATAATGTTATAAAATTTACAGCCCAACCCACCATGTTTCCTACCATTTATGCACATGTAACCATGCTTCAGGCATTTACAGATAAAACAACTGATATGCCCATAAGAAGTTATGGAGTATTGCCGATAACGATAAAGGACGAAGCTTTGCTTTTAAACCCAGAGCTAGATGTTGCATCCGAATTAAAGCCAAAACAAAAGGTAGATTTTACGGTTTCAGAGGAAAACGGCAAGGCCATGTATTATACCTTAGCCGTAGTAGATGAAGGTTTATTAAATATTACAAATTTTAAATCACCTGATCCCGAACATCATTTTTATGCGAAACCTGCATTGGGAGTTCGTACGATAGATGTATATAACGATGTGATGTCCAATTATGGAAATTCCATTAATCAATTGTTTTCTATAGGTGGAGATGGAGCGTCTCCTTTAATTGAAAATGTCCAAAAAGCAAATCGTTTTAAATCTGTTGTACAGCACCTAGGTCCTTTTTATTGTGGGGCTGGAGCCCAAAATAAACATAGCATTACCTTGCCAAATTACATAGGGAATGTGCGTTTTATGCTGGTTGCAGCAGATAAACAACAATATGGAATGGTAGAGAAAAATATTCCTGTCAAACAAGATTTAATGGTATTGACAACAGTTCCTAGAACACTTGCCCCAGGTGATGAAGTAGACGTGCCACTTACTATTTTTACCATGAAAAATCAAATAGGTAAAATAGAGTATGGTCTAAAAACAGGAGGTGTGTCAACAACTGTTCTTGATAACGGCGGTTCTTTTATAAGTGAGGTTGATGGAGAAGATATGTTTCGATTAAAAGCAAAAATAGGAAATGAAGAAGGTGTTGTTACCTTTAATTCCGCAGCCACATCTTCACGTTTGCAAAGTGATCAAACCATAGAAGTTCAGGTCGAAAACCCTAATCCAATTATCAGGAGAGGTACTTATTATTATTTAGAGGGTCAAGCCCAAAAAGAGTTTTCCGTTGTTCCTATAGGGAATAATAAATCGGAATATAGTATTGCTGTTTCTTCTTTAGCTCCCGTTAATATGGAAGAAATAATAGATGGACTTACTCGATATCCGTATGGCTGTTTGGAGCAAAGAACATCAGCTGCATATGCTTATCTTTTCCATAAGTCAATAGGCGCAGATTTTATAGATGCTACAACTGCTGATCGAATTGTTCAAGATCATTTAAGTGCATTATATCGCTTTAAATTGAATACCGGATTTAGTTTATGGCCTCGAGGTAGACGTTATGATGCATGGCTTACGAGTTTTGTCGGTGAATTTTTAATGGATGCCAAGGAAAAAGGTTATGGAGTCCGAGCTCAAATGATTGAACAATGGAAAAAAGATCAAAAAGCAATTGCTTCAAATTGGGCGCCTGATCAAGCTAGATACAGGTATGCAAAGGAAGTTAGTATTTTCAGTCAAGCTTATCGATTATATACTTTAGCAAGAGCTGATGCACCTGCTATTGGTGAAATGAATCGCTTAAGAGAAGACGTTGACTTAGATTATAATTCAGGTCTACTTTTAGCAGCAGCATATGCTGAAGCTGGAAGAAAAGATATCGCTGAAAAAGTATTCAATAAATTGGATGGTTCAACAATGCATATGCAGTATTATAGATATTCTTATGGATCTCCCGTTCGTAATGCGGCTTTAAGAGTTTTACTTTATGATGCACTAGAGAAAGAAAATGAAGTAGCAAAAGAAATGAAATATCTGAATGATTTACTTTCCGAAAAGCCCTATTTATCAACACATACTTCAATTTTTGTGTTGAGGGCAATAGCTGCAATTAAAGAAAAATCAGCATTTTCTAAAGGTCTGCAAGTAAAATTGAAAGTAGGGGATAAAGAACATGTGTTATCAAGTGAAACTGGTGATTTAGTTCTTAAAAGTAAGTTTGATAAAGAAACATCTTGTAGGATAGAAAATATGAAACAATCTGGAGTATTTGTTCAAGTTATGAGAAGAGGAAAAGAAAATATAGGTACAGAAAATGCAGCATCTCGTGCTATATCCATTCAAACAAAATATTACGACCTTGAAAATAAAGAAATTGATGTAGCAGATCTTATTCAAGGAACTGATTTTACAATGGTGACCACGGTTACAAGAACGTCGACTGGGGGTGTAAATCTGGCTAATATTGCTGTGAGACAGGCGATTCCATCTGGCTGGGAAATTACCAATGATAGAGTGACCAATTCTTCAAGCCAAGATCGCAATGAATTCGATTATCAAGATATAAGAGATTCCAAAGTGCACACATTTATCAATCTGGAAGGAAGGAATTCCATTTCTATTAGATTGAAATTAAAAGCAACATATACAGGGTCTTTTTATCATCCCAAGGTTTTGGCAGAATCAATGTATTCAGATCAAGTATATGCTGAAGAAGTGGGTTTTCCATGTACAGTAAAACAATCTATCCAGTAATGTTTTTTTAGGGATAAAGTTCTTGGATTATTACATTAAAAACATACTTATGGTTAGCTTTGGTTTTTTATATAAATGAATAATAAATGGCTTACGAACATACGGTAAAAGATCGTTTTTTGAAATACGTACAAGTGGATACAGAAGCGGATCCATTTTCTTCAACAACACCTAGTTCTGAAAAACAAAAAGATCTTTCGGCCATTTTAGTGCAAGAGTTAAAAGATATGGGTGTTGAAGCTCATACCAATCAATACGGTTATGTATATGCCACGATTCCGTCCAATATTGATAAAGAAGTGGAAGGTGTCTTTTTTTGTGCACATGTTGATACTGCACCAGATGTAACAGGTAAGAACGTAAAGCCTATTTTTCATGAAAATTATAAAGGTCAAGATATCGTATTGCCAGATGACGAGACACAAGTGATCAGTACAAAAACACATAAGTATCTTGCAAATAAAATAGGACATGATCTAATTACAGCTAGTGGTCTTACGCTGTTGGGTGCAGATGACAAAAGTGGAGTTGCCATTATCATGGATGCGATGTATCAATTAGTACAGGCTGGTGATTCGATCAAACATGGGGATGTTACTGCTCTTTTCACAACAGATGAAGAGATTGGAAGAGGAGTTGTTAAAGTTGAATTGGATAGGATTCCTGCTGCTTTTGGGTATACACTGGATGGCGGAGAAGTTGGTGAATTTTCTAATCAAAATTTCTCAGCAGATGGAGCAAGTCTTGTAATTACAGGGAAAAGTGCACATCCTGGGTATGCTAAAGGTAAGATGGAACATTCAATGAAAATTGCGGCTGAAATTATTGCTGCTCTGCCTTCATCAGAACTCAGTCCAGAAACTACAAGTGACTTAGAAGGGTTTATTCATCCTACTCATATTGAAGGAGGATTAGAATCTACTACCATAAAATTTATTTTGAGAGATTTCCAAACTAGTGGGTTACCTCAAAAAGCAAAATTATTAAGAAATATTGCTGAGAATGTATTAAAATCTTATCCTCACTCGAGCTTTACCCTAGATGTAAAGGAACAATACCGCAACATGCATGATGTGGTTGATCAACATCCACATATTACGGAATTAGCTGTGCAAGCGATGAAGGATGTTGGGGTTGAACCCAAAATTAAGCCGATCAGAGGGGGGACAGATGGTGCTGTATTGAGTTTCAAAGGACTTCCTTGTCCGAATATTTTTGCTGGTCAGCAAGCCATTCATTCTAAGCAAGAATGGACAAGTGTTCAGGATATGGAGCTTGCTGTTCGTACGATCTTGCGAATTGTTGAATTAAATATAGAACGTTAGGATGTTGGAATTAACGCTAAATCTTCCTGAAACCGACTTACCAAGAATAGTCGTCATAGGAGCGGGTTTCGCTGGTCTTACATTCGCTAGAAAAATGATAGGTAAACCTTATCAGGTCGTATTATTTGACAAAAACAATTTTCATCAATTCCAACCTCTTTTTTATCAAGTTGCCATGGCTGGACTAGAGCCAAGTTCCATATCTTTTCCTTTACGTAAAACATTCCAAAAAGCAAAGAATGTTTTTATAAGAGTTGCGGAAATGGAATCTATAGATCAGGAAAAGAAGGTCATTTGTACAAATCAAGGGAATGTTACGTATGATTATGTTGTAATAGCAACAGGTGCAGTAACGAATTATTTCGGAAATGAAAAGATAAAACAATCTACTTTAGGTTTAAAATCTGTAGGTGAAGCTTTGAATTTGCGAAATGAAATATTAAATGATTTCGAGCGTGCCTTGCAAGTGCCATCATATGATAAAAGACAGGCACTTATTGATATCGTTATAGTGGGAGGAGGAGCTACAGGTGTGGAATTAGCTGGAAGTTTGGCCGAATTAAAAAAATACATTCTACCGAAAGATTATAATGAACTAGATGCTAAAGAAGTAGATATTTATTTGGTTCAAGGTGGAGATCAATTGTTGCTTGGTCTTGATCCGAAATTAGGAAAAATAGCAGAAGACTACCTTCGTAAGATGGGAGTTCGCGTATTATTGAATGCACGAGTTGTTGATATTCAAGATAACTTTGTCATGATGAAAGACGGCAGTACCATTGAAGCTAGAAAAGTTATATGGGCTGCAGGTGTTACATGTCAAGAAGTAACTGGACTTCCCAAAGAAAATTACCATAGAAAGAATCGACTGATTGTGAATCAAATCAATCAATTACTTACGGATCAATCTATTTTTGTATTGGGAGATGCAGCATTTATGGAGTCGGAAGATTATCCAAATGGCCATCCACAAGTTGCTCAACCTGCCATTCAACAAGCTAAGCACCTTGTAAAGAACATTAAGAAACATGGTTTTGAGAATATGGGAAATTGGAAACCATTCAAGTACAATGATTTAGGGTCTATGGCTACAGTTGGTCGAAATAAAGCTGTTGTACAACTTCCAAAATTTAATTTAAGAGGTTTTTTTGCATGGATTATTTGGTTGGGAGTTCATTTATATGCTCTTATTGGAGTTAAAAATAGATTAATCGTGATGTTTAATTGGATCTGGAATTACTTCACTTACGACCAATCACTTCGATTAATCATTAAACCGCAATCCAATAAAAAGGAAACTGATAATACCATTTAAAAGGAATAGTATATTAA
>JAHDGD010000111.1 GCA_020627825.1 Saprospiraceae bacterium | reverse complement strand
GGTTTAAATATGATCTTACGAATCCTATCCATATGGTGGTTTTTTGTTTTGGGCATGGTTGTTCAGGTGAATGGTCAAATTCATATTAATGAAATTTGCGCATCTAATCGCTCAGTTCTTTCAGACGAATTTGGAGAAACGCCAGATTGGATAGAGTTATATAATGATGGAGAAGAAGATGTTTTGTTATCATCCGTATATATTTCTGATCATGTAGGTGAGTGGGATAAGGGTTTTATTGAAGAATTATGGATACCTGCTAAGTCTTTTGCATTGTTATATGCATCAGGAAGAGAACTTTCAGAAGATGAAAACCATATGAATTTCAAGCTTTCGTCAGAAGGGGAAGGAGTTTATTTGTGGACGGAGTCAGGACAACTTTTGGATAGTGTCCGATTTCCTGAAATGGGGGTTGATTTTTCATATGGTAACGCAGAAGATGGAAAAGGAGAATTCGTTTTGTTTGAGGATCCTACACCAGGTTATGAAAATGTTCAATCCAGTCCATTTGTAAATTTAAACCCTCCGGTTCTTACATATGAAAGTGGAATGTATTCAAGTGAAATTGATATTCGGTTGGTTTCAAACCCAAACAATAATGTTTGTCGATTTACTATAGATGGTACGAAAGTAACTAGAGATTCGCCGGTATTCGAACCAATGAAAATAGGAGAAACTACAAATATGCGCCTTGCTTTTTTTGATGAAAACGGGCATAAAGGAAAGGAGAAAGTTGTTGTTTATTTTTTTGAGCACCACAATTTACCTATAGTCCATCTTTCAGTAGAGGATAAAAAATATTTTGATGAAGAGATAGGAATATTGCGAAAAGGGCCTGATGCGCAAGAAGAATATCCATTCTATGGAGCGAATTTTTGGAAGGATATTGAAGTGCCTACTACATTCACTTATTTTGAAGAAAATCAATTGAAAGTAGAGTATCAGCTTGCGACAAAGATACATGGCGGGAAAGCTTCAAGAACAAGCCCTATGCAATCTATTCGTTTAATAGCAGAGGAAGAATATGGAATAGAAGAAATGGAATATGCGTTTTTTGACGAAAGTGATAATAGCGAATTTAAGCGGTTGATATTGCGAAACGCAAGTGGTGATTATAATTATACGCATTTCAGAGATGGGTATTTGGCACGTTATTTTGCACGTGAAAAATTGGATTTAGATCTCATACAATTTGATCCTGCTGTTGTGTATATAAATGGAGCATATTATGGGTTATTACACTTGCGTGAGAAAATAGATGTTCATTATATCGAAGAGCATTATGGGTACGATAAAGAGGAGATTGATTTATTAGAGAAAGATACTCAGATCGTTCAAGGGTCATTTGATTTATTTGATACACATGTTGAATTTCTAATGACTAGTGATCTAACAGATGATGCAGTATTTGAGACAGTTGAATCGTTGTTTGATGTAGATCATTTAATAGACTATGTTACGGTGCAATCAGTAATCAATAATACAGATTGGCCAAGGAACAATATTAAATACTGGCGAAAAAAAGAAGATGGAAAGTGGCGGTATTTTTTATTTGATATGGACGTTTCTATGGGTAGATATGGATGGACGACAGTGGAAAACAACTATCTAGGAGAATGGGTCGATACATTAAGCAATGCACGCTTTTATGATATGTTGCTTAAATTATGGGAAAATGAGTCCTATAAAAATCGGTTTGTAACACGTTATTGTGATTTATTGAATTCTACTTTTAAAAGTGAACAGTGGTTGCAAGAAACAATCGATACAAAAGAAAGACTAGAACCAGAAATAAAGCGACAATTTGATAAATGGCCTTCACAAGGATTCGAATGGTGGCAAGAATATTCTATTCCGAAGTTATACGAATTTGCAGAGCAAAGGGAACCATATGCTCGATCCTTTTTACAGCAGAGATTTAATTTCACGAATGCAGAACGAATAATGATTTCAACATTTCCTGAAGGAGCTGGATATATGCATGTAAATACCATCCAAGCTCACGACTTTCCGTGGGAGGGGTATTATTTTAATGAACTTACGACTCAGCTCGAAGCTAAAGATCATCCTGGTTTTACATTTTCTCATTGGGAAATAATAGGACAAACGGATCACATAGAGGATGGAAGGATATTGACTATATCAAACTTTGAAGATATGGAGATCATTGCACATTATACTGGATCATTTCAAGGACCAAGTGCGATCGTTTATCCGAATCCAACTGAACATGCTGTATCAATTGATTTTTTACATCATAAAAGAGGTCCTGTATCTATCGAGATTTATAATCCTAAAGGAGCAGAAGTATTTACAAAGCAATTTGAAGACATTCCAGCAGGACAACAATCCATTACAGTGGAAACATTAAATCTCAATTCAGGTCTTTATTTTATAAAGATTAACTTAGAGGAATATACTGAAACACTTAAATTGATTATTTCAAATGAAAACTAATTTTTCAATCTATCTGATAAGCCTTTTTGTTTTATTAAGTGCATTTACATGTGAAGAAATAGAACCAGTCTCTTTTGAACCGAGTTGTTTATTGTCGGAAGAACTACAAGAGATATCAGGGATTGTTCCATATGGAGAGCACTTTTTAGCCATAAGTGACAGTGGTTCCAAAAATGCTGTTTACGAACTTAATGATCAATGTGAAGTTGTTCAGGAATATGTTATTGAAGGGGCGACGAATATTGATTGGGAGGCTATTGCGATTGATGATTCTATACTTTACATAGGAAATTTTGGCAATAATTTTGGCAATAGGAAAGACCTAGAAATTATAAAAGTTCGGGTGGAAGATTTAGCGCCCTCTACTCCGTTGCTTCAAAAAATTGCTTTTACTTATGAAGATCAAGTAGACTTTGATAATGCGGATACCCACAATTTTGATTGTGAAGCAATGGTTGCAAATGGGGCAGAAATTTTATTGTTTACTAAGAATAGAGGAAATTCTTTGTGTCATGTGTATAAACTTAATTCAATTGAATCAGAGCAAGTTGCAAGACGAAAAAATGAATTGAATATTAGGCAATTAGTAACGGATGCTTACTACTATAAAGAAATAGATCAAATACTATTTACAGCATATACCTTCGATACAGTATCTGATATTTTTAGAAATGTAGTGTATACCGTACAATATGAAAATGGTATATTTCAAAATAATTTAATTGCATATCCGCATTTAGATAATTTTCAAATCGAATCCATTTGTGTTAATGGTCCAAATATTTTTACTGCAAGTGAAGGAGAGTTAGATAGAGAGCCTGAGTTATTTGTTGTGGATTATGCTTCTTATATTATGAATTAAGGACTTACCTTCTTGATTTATTGGTTAAAAAGAAACTTGAAAAGTTAATACAGGAATCAATCCTAGTTGTTGCGCAACAAAGACCTCTTCAGCTAAAGGATCATAGAAAGAAAAGGAATCGTTTCTTTTATTTAAAACATTCTGAATGTCAAGGGAAACTAAGTACTCCAATCTTGATGAAGGATTTCCCCAAGTGTAGGTGGCTTTAAAATCAACTCTTGAATATGGATTAAGAGCGCGTCTAATTTCTCGATTATATACGGTTGTTTGATTAATAGAAGATTGTTGTTCATCAATATCAAATTCTCTATTTGCTCCTCTGCCAATTATTGATGCTGAGAGCAATAATATATTGTTTTTAATTTTCTGAGCATGTGATGCATTCAAACTGTATGTATAATTAAAGTTATAATCACCTTCAATCCTTTCAGCTATTTTAAGATCATAAAAAGAGCTATTCGCAACTACTTGAAAAGAATGGATATCTTTTTGATATTCAAGTAAAGCACCCGTAATATGAGCTGACCCATCGCTAGAATACTGTCCCGATAAAACTTCATTTTCAATAAGATCAAATCGGTTGAAATAGGAAACTCTCCCTTCCTCGCTTACAATAACTCGTTGAAATCGATGATGAAATCCCCCGATCTTCATCTTTCCCCAATTTCCATCTCGCACATAATGACTCGACAAATGTATCGTATTCATGGGCACGATATTGGTCCCTATGACCATGAACTCTGGTAGTACAGTGACTAAGCCTCTACTCACTTGCCCATTCCATCGATTTTTATTTCGCACATAGCTTATTAAAAATCGCTGTTCACTTCCTAGACGTGAACTTCTGGTTTCTTGAATTTCATTTTTATGACTAAAAAAGGAAAGACCTATAGCACCTTCTATTTTCCATTGCCCTAGAGATTTATTTATTTGAAACAGGCCCATCCCTCTTCTATAGTTTGCATTTCTTCCTCTATAGTTCAAGTTGCCCATTTCCGAAATATTGTTAATAGAAACGCTTAGTTGATTGTTCATATAGTAAGAAAATCGATTGCTCATAGAAAGCCTATTTTCTTGAACGTGTTCTAGTGAATCTATTATAAATGGCACAATAGATTGATCTGCTCTTACTTCTCTTTGTGAAGCTCTTCTTGAAAAATTGATGGTGTTGTGTAAAGTCCAGTTCTTTTCTAAAACATTACATGTGAAAGAAGCTACTTGTTGATTTGCTCGTAAGCCAATGAATAACGCATCTTTAAAGAATACACTTTCTTCTCCCAATGATTCATGAATATTGGAATTTGTTCCAGCAATGATATCGAGTCCTAATCTAACCGTATTTATACGTTTTTCAACGCGAGCATGTACGTCTTGAAAATTAATCACTTCATCTCCCAATGGTACACCTAAAGCGCTTAATATACCAAGAGTCGAGTACCTATAATTTATTCCTGCTCGAAGTGTTTCTGTCGCATACCCATAACGGAATTCTGTTCCGAGCAAACCCAATGAAAAAGAACCACCACTTTCTATGTCCAAATCAAAATCCATAGCTCCACTTCCTACATTAAAATAATCACCTGTAAGAGGAGTTGGAATAAACTCGAATGCACCCACACTATTTCCAGAAATCATATTTACACCTCCACCATTGGCAGAGGACTGATCGGTAAAAGTACCTGCATTGTTTAAATGATTTGGGTTAACGATAGAAGCTCCATTGACAAACCAAGAAGCCATTCCAGGAGGCATACCCTTTAATGTTATGGCATTGTTCTGATCATTGGTGGCAGTAATACTAGGGTATTTAATGAGTAAGCGACTTGGATCATTGAAGGAACCTGAAAGTTTTAAGAAGTTATTTTTATTGATAGGAATACTGCCTGTTTGTTCGACCATATTCGCTCGGATGACTGGACTCGCAAATTGAATTTCTGCAGGTTGTAGTGTAATGTCTTTAGTATAGATTTTCGATTCTGTGATGACCAAAGAATCAAGGAAACTTTCATATCCTAAGTATGAAACATGAAGATAATAAAAACCGCTTGATAGATTTATATTGTACAGACCGTAGCGATCCGATGCGCTTTCTAATACTATTTTTTTCTCTTTGTTCTTTATACGTATTGTCCCGAATGGAAGCGTTTCTCCTGATACACCATCAATGATTTTACCTTCCACCCTTTGGGCGTAAGCCCCTATAGAAAAAGCAATTAATAAAAGTAAAAACCAAATTTTCAATGCTTACTCTTTTTGATTATATATATAGCAGTGCATAAGAAATGGAGCCGATTATCAAGCATAAAAGACCTACTAGGAGCAATAACTTTATGTAAACGGGTCTGCCTTTAAAGAATGAAAAGTTAACATTTGAATCAAGCCATGTGATAAAAGGAGATTCTTGCTCTTGAGTTGTTCCTTCGAGTACCAATTTGTTTTCTTTGAGAAGATCAAGCGCTTTTTGATAATCTCCTTTGTGCACTTTAAGCACGGCTCCTTGAATACCCATTGCTTCTATACTACCAGTCTGTAGAATATATTCATTCTGAACGTCAAATTCTATCTCGTTGATACGGAGTAAGGATTTAGCAAGTTGCAGTTCACCAATGTTGTTTGTTTCATATAAATCTATTAGCATAAGAATGGTATTGGTTAATTAAAGAAAACTTAAGAGGATATATAAGTTTTATCAAATTAATGAGATTTTGGATATTGCACGAAATTAGTATATTGTATTAACTTTTTAGCAAGCTGGAAGTTTAGAAATTAACTAAGTATTAAAATATTCAATGAAAAGAAGGTCGATATGGATCATAATAATTCTCATGAGCCTAGCATGTGTGGGGATCGTGTTTATACAATTTTATTGGATAAATTGGTTTGTGGAATTGAATGAAAAGAATTTCAATGATAAAGTATATACGGCATTAAATGATGTAAAAAAACAGATTGCAGAACAAGCTGAAAAGTCTGATAATTTCGGATCACTAAGTGATAATATTAATATCAAAGACAATAGTTTCAGAATCAATAAATACGACCCTTTACTAAAAAAGGAAAACAGTAACTGGTCGAAAGAGCGTATATTATTCGAGTTGAAGTCCATTTCGAAAATGTTGAATACTCAGGAATTGTTACTTGATTTAAAACCGGATCTTTTATCTATTATGATAAAAACGGCTCTTGAGGATCAAGGGATTAACTTAGAATATGAATTTGGAGTATTCAATAATGAATCAAGCGATTATTTTATCATCAATGATAATTATGTTGTTGATTTTGGAGATACACAGCAGGCGTCGGACCTCGGTACACAAATGAATCTTGATAAATCCGATTATAAAGTACAGTTGTTTTCTTCAGATTATGAGTCTCCAGGCTTTTTATCCTTATTTTTTCTGAATAAGCGAAAATTTGTATGGTCTTCAGTTACGCCGTGGCTGGTTGGAAGTGTATTGTTTACAGGATTGATTTTATTTTGTTTTGCCTATACGATTTATATCATATTCAGACAGAAGAAAATTTCAGAGATGAAAACGGATTTCATCAACAACATGACACATGAATTTAAGACTCCTATTGCAACAATTTCGTTAGCTTCGGATTCTATTAATAACCCTGTTATTTTAAATAACCCAGAAAAAGTTCAGCGGTTTACAGGAATTATTAAGCAAGAAAATCAACGTATGCTTGCTCAAGTTGAGAAAGTATTACAAATGGCGACGATAGAAAAGAGAGATTTTGAGCTAAAAATTAGTGCGTTAAATATTGAAGAATTATTGCTTCAAGCTGCTGATAACGTAGCACTCAGAATGGAAGAAGTTGATGGTAAAATAGAAACGGATATTAACTTAAGTAATCCTATAATAGAGCTTGATCAAACGCATATCACGAGCATTATTCATAATCTTATTGACAATGCGATAAAATATACGAATGGACAGCCTCATGTTGTATTAAGTGCTAAAAATGTCCGAAATGGCATAAAGATTAGCGTAAAAGATAATGGGATTGGTATGACAAAAGAATCTCAAAAGTTTATTTTTGATAAATTCTATAGAGTGCATACAGGCAATCGACATGATGTGAAAGGATTTGGGCTTGGACTAAGTTATGTAAAGGCGTTAGTAGATGCGCATAATGGGCAAGTTAAAGTAGAGAGTGAATTAGGAAAAGGAAGTGTTTTTACACTTTTTTTTCCGACCAAACATAAAACCCAGTAATGGGACCCCTAAAAAACAATTGAAAAGCGATACACTTTTTTTCGCTCGAAAGTTCCTGATTTAGTAGGTTTTGTAAAAAAATTAAAAAATTTTTAACAGAATTTTCAAAAATTATGTGACATAAGATTTTTAATTAGTCATTAAGGGAGAACATTACTACAAAGTATATGAAAATGGCAACTAAAATTTTGTTAGTTGAGGACGACCAGAACTTCGGAGTCGTGCTAAGAGATTATCTTGAAATGCATGAATATGAAGTTGATTTAGCAACTGATGGTCAGGCAGGTGCTGATGCATTTGACCAAGGAGGATACGATATGTGTATTTTCGATGTTATGATGCCGAAGAAAGATGGTTTTACCTTAGCTAAGGAAATCAGAGAAAAAGACAAACAAACCCCCATTATCTTTTTGACGGCAAAGACGTTAAAAGATGACATTTTAGATGGATTTAGAATTGGTGCTGATGACTACATCACCAAACCTTTTAATTCAGAAGAATTACTTTTTAGAGTACAAGCTATCCTAAGAAGATCTCTCAAAGAAGATGAAGATGATGACCTTAAAGAATTTACGATAGGGGAGTTTGAATTCAACTTTCCGTTAAGAATACTGGTCCACAAAGATGGTAAAAAAGAAAAGCTATCTCCTAAAGAGGCTCAGCTATTAAGACTTTTTGCTTTGAATATGAATGAAATTCTTTCAAGATCAGAAGCTCTTACAAAAATATGGAACGAGGATAATTATTTTACTGCTCGATCTATGGACGTATTTGTAACGAAACTTAGAAAGTATCTTAGTTTGGATGAAGATCTTGAAATTGTTAATATTCATGGATCAGGATTCAGACTTATTGATAAGCGGGTTGTTGTAGAATAATCTTTTTTTTGATTCTAGTTAATATTCGATTTTGACAATATTGACTCGATTATTTCTTTCGCTTAATAAAACATAAGAGGAGGACGAAATTTGCATGGCATTTCGTATCCTCAATTTCAGTTTTTGATAAGCTGTGCTTAAAACACTATTTCTTTCATATTTTCCAGCTGGATTGATGACGTATTCACTTACGGTGTTGTTATTCTTTATTTCATCATTAAAAACAAAATGAAGTTTTGAAGGGGTTTCGAAAATGAAAAACGAGGAGTATACACCTTCATCATCTTGACTGAATTGTTTTTTGGGAAGTACGGTTGTCCATTGAAGTTTACCATTTGGTGAAATACTTAATACTACAATATCTTCATTGTAATAATCGGTTATTCCTCCTCTATATGTACTTCCTCTAAAATTTCGAATATCAGAGGTGGTTCTGTAATATTCTTTATTTGATTCCATAATGTATACAAATCCCCCATCTTTTCGCTGAATGATATTGTGGAGCATATAATTTTGTAAGCCATCAATGATTCTTTTTTTATTTGCACTCACATCTATCAAAAGCTCATCAGGGAATTCGTTATAGTGTATAGAATCTTGAGCATATACAAAAAAGCCATTACTTAAATCATCTTCTTTGTAACCATATATTCCGGCTATTTTGAATTGATTTTCTGCTCCTACTAAGAGTTCAACGTCATTCGTGATCAGTCCATAAAATGGGATTAACTTTTCTTCAATATTTCCCTCTTTGTCAAGTTCGACCATTCGATAATGGTGGCCTTCTTTTTTAAATCCGTTATTGTATTTTTCGAATAGGATACCAATTGATCCATCATTGGCTACAGCAATTTTTCGAAAATCCTTTCTCATCGAGACGCCATTAACCGATATAATGGTTTCATACATAAGCTCCATTTCTTGATTGTCGTATAACATAAGACGCATTCTATCGTCATCAAGAGGTACGAATAAGACAACATATCTATCATTATTGGACCCATTAAACTTGTAATATTCTGTAATGAATGCTTCTTCTCTTGTAAAAAGTGTGTCTTCATAATAAATCTCGCCCATAGGGCTCATTTTTACAGATTTTACATACTCTGTCCCTTTGTTTTTGAACGAGTAATAACTATTGAAGTCATTTTTTGTGGTTACAAAACCAATAAGATTTACTCTTCTGTCTTCAAAATCCATGGGGATTTCTTGAATAAAACCAAGACCTTCATTATAGATCGAAAGAGTTTGTCCTACACCTTTATTTCGTATTAATAGAATTTTATCTGATACTTTGCCAAGCAAGGTATAGGAATAATCATCTCGCAGTAAAATTTCTGGCGAAACAGTTACTTTCTGACTGCTTAGTGTAGTCCACATACTGCTAAAACAAAGGACACAAACTATTAAAATGATTCTCATAAAGTGAATATAGGGAATTAATCTATCTTGCATATAAAACGAAAACAATCTTTAGTTAGTTTATATAACGTGTAAAACATCAGGATATAATGACAGAACATAATTTTTCACTTAAGGGGCATGAATTTATTGATTTATCAAGTCTTTTGAAACTACTTTCACTCGTTCAATCAGGAGGCGAAGCTAAGATACGAATCAATGATGGAGAGGTATCGCTTAATGGGACGCAAGAGACTAGACGAAAAAAGAAAATACGTGCTGGAGATGTTATTGAATTTGATGGTCATATAATAAAAGTGTATGAATGAAAAAGGAGAATGTGTTTGTCTGATTTTCCTGTCTTTTTTGGGCTGGGGCCCAAAAATAAAAGGGTTTTATATGATGCAAGTGGGACATGCTTTATTAAAAGACACTGAAGGGTTGTCATTCTATAAGTTAATGGGAACTGGAAAAGGAGATGGATTCAACCCGTACCCTGATTTTTCAACATATGCTCTATTAACAAAATGGGAGTCGCTTGAGCGAGCAAAAGCCTTTTTGGATTCATCCAAATTCGTAAAAAAGTATAAGCACATATGCCATGAGATGGAGTACTTTATTATGAGAACATCTAGTAGCCATGGGTCATGGGGAGGACAGAATCCTTTTAAAAGTACCATCAAAATTCAGAAGGATCAAAAACTTGCTGTGCTCACAAGAGCAAGAATCAAAATAAGTAAACTTAGAAAATTTTGGTCCTATGTACCAGTATCAAGACAACCGCTAAAAAACAATTCAGGGCTTATATTTACAAAAGGAATAGGGGAAATTCCATTTTTAAACATGGCAACATTTAGCCTATGGAAGAACCAAGAAGCAATGAAACAGTTCGCCTATTCTTCAGAAGAGCATCTTAAAGCAATAAAGATGACAAGAGAATTGGGCTGGTACAGGGAAGAATTATTTGCAAGGTTTGTACTTTTGGAAAGGAATAAAATCGATTGAAACTAATAAAGCGAATTGATGAAAAAAATAGAACATATTGGTATTGCTGTTCATGATATAGAAGAAGCAAAAGAGCGCTACACCTTACTCTTTGGTGCACCTCCATATAAAGAAGAACTGGTAGAGAGTGAACATGTAGTTACGGCTTTTTTTCGTTGTGGTCCCAATAAAATAGAGTTGCTAGCAGCAACTAATGAAGCGTCTGCAATCTATAAATATTTGCAAAAAAATAGGGAAGGGATACATCATATCGCTTATGCAGTAGATGATATAGAGATAGAAATGCAACGATTAAAAAATCAAGGGTTTAGGTTATTAAATGAAGTACCCAAAAAAGGAGCAGATAATAAGATGATATGCTTTGTACATCCCAAAGATAATCATGGAGTATTGACCGAATTAACAGCTGAAATAAAAAATTAGGGAATTCTGATGTCTGAAGACTCAACACATTCTCAACAGAACGCCTTGAATAATGCGTTTCCTTTAATTTTTGCTTTTGTAATTAATCCCGAACCCGGTTTTTAGATTTTGAAATTAATATCGAAATCAGGTTGAAGATCTATCTCTATAGTGGATGCAAAGTTTCATAACAGCACATTTTTACGAACAAATGTTCGTTTTGTTTTGTTATAAGCAAATGAGGCAGTATTTTTGCTGTATAGAGGACAGCTAACTACGCATTCAAAAGATATAAAAACAATAGGTATGGAAGCTTCAATGGAACAAAAATTTCAAGAGAAAATCGATAACGATATTCGGATTGAACCAAAAGATTGGATGCCTGAGAAATATAGGAAAACCTTAATTCGTCAGATCAGCCAACATGCACATTCCGAGATTGTAGGGATGCTTCCAGAAGGTAACTGGATAACTAGAGCACCAAATCTAAGAAGAAAAGTAGCGTTACTTGCGAAAGTTCAAGATGAAGCTGGTCATGGATTATATCTTTATTCAGCATGTGAGACACTAGGGATCGAACGTACGGAATTGATTGATCAATTGCATACCGGAAAGGCGAAATACTCTAGTATTTTTAATTATCCTACGTTAACTTGGGCGGACATGGGAACGATAGGATGGTTGGTAGATGGTGCAGCTATAATGAATCAAGTACCTTTATGTAGATGTAGTTACGGACCATATGCTCGAGCTATGGTACGAGTGTGTAAAGAAGAAAGTTTTCATCAGCGGCAGGGGTATGAGTTGCTATTAACACTTAGCAAAGGAACACCTGAGCAGAAAGAAATGCTTCAAGAATCAGTTAATCGATGGTGGTGGCCAGCGCTGATGATGTTTGGGCCGAATGATGCTGACTCGCCACATACGGCTCAATCAATGGCATGGAAAATTAAAAGATTTACGAATGATGAACTTCGTCAACGCTTTGTAGATATGTGTGTAGAACAAGCTGAAATTTTGGGCGTAAGCCTTCCAGATCCAGATCTGAAATGGAATGAAGAGAGAGGGCATTATGATTTTGGTGAAATAAATTGGGATGAATTTTGGAACGTAGTACGAGGTAACGGTCCATGTAATAAGGATCGAATTAATACACGTGTTAAAGCACATGAAAATGGACAATGGGTGCGCGATGCAGCTTCTGCTTACGCTAAAAAACAATCAGAAAAGAAATCCGTTTCAGTTGCTTAATTTTTTTGGGCTCGAGCCCAAAATCATAAAAAATATAAATCAATGAAAGATTGGCCATTATACGAAATTTTTATCCGTTCAAAAGCTGGATTGCATCACAGACATGTAGGAAGTCTTCATGCTGCAGATGATGAAATGGCGATAGAGAATGCTCGAGATGTTTACTGCCGACGTATGGAAGGAGTCAGTATATGGGCTATAAAATCTTCTCAGATTATAGCCAATGATCCGGATGAAGGAGAGGAACTTTTCGAACCTGCGGAAAATAAAATTTATCGACATCCGACATTCTATGATTTACCGGACGTATTAAAACATATGTGATGGATAAACAAGTGCATAAATTTATACTTCAGTTAGCGGATAACGAGCTGATCCTAGGACATAGAATAAGTGAATGGTGTGGTCATGGTCCAGCACTTGAGCAAGACATTGCATTGACTAATATTGCCCTAGATCATGTTGGTCAGGCACGTTTGTTTTATCAATTGGCTGCAGAAATGGAAGGCAATGGTAAGACAGAAGATGATTATCCTTATAAAAGATTAGAAACAAGTTTTTATAATGTTCAATTGGTTGAACATGAAAATATAGATTTTGGCTATACCATTGTTCGTTCCTTTTTCTATGACCATTTTTATTATTTCTTGCTTGATCAATTGACAAAGAGCAAACATACAGCATTGGCAAACATTGCAAAGTCAGCAATCAAAGAAGTGAAGTATCACCTTAGGTATTCATCGGAGTGGATGAGAAGACTAGGAGACGGTACAGAAGAAAGCCATAGAAGAGTCCAACAAGCAGTTCACGATTTGTATCCTTATACAGGTGAAATGTTTTTACCTTCTACTGCAGATGAACATATGAAGGAAGCTTATGGAATAGATTGCGCTTCGATAAAAGAGCAATGGTTAACTGCTGTAAAAGAAATTCTTCACGAAGCGACTCTTGAACTACCAGATGGATCATGGTTTCATAAGGGTGGTAAGGAAGGTGTTCACACGGAGAAGCTGGGGTACATTCTTACAGAGTTACAGTATATCCAGAGAGCGTATCCTAATATGCAATGGTGATGGACGCAATCTCGCGAGGAACATATAAAGAAATAGAGGATATTCTACATACAGTTCTCGATCCTGAAGTTCCTGTATTATCGGTTATGGATTTAGGAATTGTTCGTAACATTCTTTACGATGATGATAAAGTTCGAATTCATATATGCCCTACATATAGTGGATGCCCAGCCCTTGATGTAATTGCAAGAGACATCAAGCTTGCTCTTATTTCGCATGACTATAATGATGTGGAAGTAAAATATGTCTATGAAGAAGCGTGGACGACAGACATGATCAGTACGGAAGGAAGAAGAAAATTAGTGGAGTATGGAATTGCTGCACCTCAATATGATCTTGAAAAACAAGATAAGTCTATTCCTTGTCCGAGATGTGAAAGTACAAACACAGAGAAAATCAGTGAGTTTGGGTCTACGGCGTGCAAGGCATTTCACAGATGTAAAGATTGTTTGGAGCCTTTTGATTATTTTAAGTGCCGGTGATATC
>JAHDGD010000006.1 GCA_020627825.1 Saprospiraceae bacterium | reverse complement strand
TACTTTATAGCATTATCCATAAACCTTTTTGACAAATACTTATAAACAATTTCGTGATTTTATATGTGTTAGCTCTTTTTTAAAGATTGTCAAATCAACTGGGATTCAAGTTTAAATAAAAAAAGGTCTTCTTTAAATTTTATAAAGAAGACCTTTTTTAGATTGTTTATAATCCTATTTAAATTTTACTTAAAGTCTGCTTCTGTCAACCCAGAATTAACTTTAATCTCTTCTTTTTTCAATACCATCACTTCTGGCATAGCACCCGTGATTGAAACAGTTGATGGAAATTTAATACCATCGATTTCTTCATAATCGCTATATTCTGTAGAAAGCGTAATCGTTTGTCCTTGAGCTTCTGCTGTTGCAACTTTCTTCATAAGCAAATTAGTCGTAGTATCGTAATATTCAGTTTCCTTTGTACCACTTGGTTTTGTAATTACCACAACGTAATGAGGCTTACCATTTACCTTTTCTATTCCTTCCAACTTTATAGAATATCCTTCACCCAAATAAGCCATTTGAGTAACTGGGAACAATTGTTCATACGCACTTTCGAATTCAGGGCCTTCAGTAGCTTCACTTTTACCTGCCATTCCACCATTTTTCACAACCTTTCCATCAAATGATTGCTTCTGCATGGTCATTTTCCCTACTTTAACTTCTGAATACAACAATTCATTTGACTTTACCATTGTTTTAAAAGTAGCATTTCGACCCATCACCTCAGCCTTATAGGTAGTAACAACATCTTTAACCGCATTGATTTTATCCATACCTCCTACAGCATCTAAGAAATCAGACACCACGATTTCTGCAGTATGTCCTTCAGGAAGAGTTTCTTCAGCAGGTTCAATAAAATTACCTTGTACATCATAAAAATCGATGGTTTGATCTGAATCAAAACGAACTAACTCTTCTGCAACTTCACCCTTATTGCCAACCACTATAATATGTGCATTTTCTGGTCTTATATATTTCTTTGCCATGTCAAGAATGTCTTCCTGAGTCACTTTTGATATATTCGATATATAGTTTTGATAGTAATCTTCTGGTAAATTATACTTTGCTGTATTTAACGCAAATCTTGCAACAGTTGATGGATTGCTTATTGATCTCGCTATAGTACCCGTCATAAATTTCTTAGAAATATCAAGATTCTCACTATTTACTTTTTCCATCGTAATGGTATTCATTTCTTTCAGAAATTCGACCACAGATGAATCCGTTACTTCGTTACGTACACTAGCATATGCATTAAAATAACCTTGGTAAGGATCTATATCAAGAGTAGATCTAGCACCATAGGTATAAGCTTTATCTTCCCGCAAATTTTGCATCAATCTACTTGAAAACACTCCTCCACCTAGTATGGCATTCATTATAGATGCTTTGATTGCATCATCATCTCCAGGCTTAATGTCAATGGGATAAGCAATATTTATAACAGATTGAACAGCTCCTGGCTTATTCACAAAATCAACTTTCGCCCCTTCAATTTTTGAAGGTTTTGGCATGGGTGCATAACCCGGAATAGCTTCAGGATCTTTCCAATCACCAAAATATTGCATGGCTTTCTTTTTAGCCATATCAGGAGTAATATCTCCCACTATAATAAGGTATGCATTACTTGGATAAAATGTCTCTCGATAGTATCTTTTTACATCGTCCAATGTAACATTATTGACACTTTCCATATTTGCACTACGACCATATGGATGATCTTTTCCGAAAACAAGAGCATTACGTACAATTCCTGCAATAGCATTTGGGTCATCTTGAGAAGATTGAATACCTGACAATGTTCTTTTCACTCCTTTATTGAACTCATCTTCAGGAAAAATAGGATTCTTAATTACATCACTAAACACATCCATATATTCGTCCACATATTTCGTCAAACATTGACCAAAAGCAGATCTTCCGGAAGTCGACAAACTAGCTCCTAGATTATCAACGCTTTTATCTATTTCTGCTTTCGTTCTTTTTGATGTTCCCGATGAAATTAAAGCTCCAGCCAAATCAACATATCCTGTTTTATCAACTCCTCCATCAACTTCCAATATCGGGGGAGAATCTAGTGATAGTTGAAAGTTTACTAGAGGCACTTTATGATTTTCGACAATGATTAACTTCAATCCATTTTCAAGTTCTTCTATTGTATATTCGCCCATTTGAACAGGTTTCGCTTCGCCAGATGCTGGTGCTTTTGACCTAAATGAAACCATTTCATCATTGGTATTATCTATGATTTTTTCAGTTGTCTTGGGTGTACATGCCATACATATACATGCACAAACAACAGCTATATATTTATACATTTTACGTTTCTTTTTAAATTCTATTAAACAATGATTTATTATGGATTTGCTGGCTTAGGCAAGTAATAAAGTACTACCCTTTTGTCGGGTGTCAAATACTTTTTTGCTGCATTCATAATATCCTCCTTTGATACAGCAAGATACTTTTCAAGCTCAGAATTTACTCTTGATGCATCATCAAAATATGTTTTTGCATTCGCTAAATTTTCAGCTACTCCAGATAGTCTTGAATTTTGTTGAATTAAATTTACTTCAATTTGATTCCGCAACTTCTTATATTCTTCATCAGAAATCAATTCAGTTGAAATTTTGGCAACTTCAGCATCCATTCCTGCTTCAAGCTGTTCTGGTGAAACTCCGCCATTCACAATTCCGAAGGCTAGTGTTACTCCTGGATCCTCTAGACCCAGCGGGAAAGAACCTACAAAAAGAGCTAGTTGTTGATCATTTACAAGAGATTTATTAAACCTTGAGCTTTCCCCTTGAGATAGCAACTGTCCCAGCATGTCTACAGCATAGTAATCGGGATCGTCCATTGCAACTGTTCTATATACTTGAATAACTGCAGGCAATTGTATGTTATCGTAAACCGTGTCTCTTATTTCTGTTGTTAGTGGTTTAGGATTCTTATCAGGACGAGGAATCGCTTTTGTACCCATAGGAATATCAGAAAAATATTTACGTATAAGAGCTTCCGTTTCTCCATATTCAATATCTCCAGCAACGACTAAAACTGCATTATTTGGAACATAAAATGTCGCATAAAAATCTTTGTAATCATTTTCCTCTGCCGCATTTAAATGTTCCATTGATCCTATTATAGGCCAAGAATATGGATACGATTCATATGCTCTTTTCATTGATTCTTCTAAAATAGATCCATATGGTTGATTATCCATACGTTGTCTTCTTTCTTCTTTTACAACTTGTCTTTGCGTTTCAATTCCTATATCATCTACCTTAGCATGTAAGAGACGCTCAGATTCAAGCCACAAACCCAATTCAAGTTCATTACTAGGTAAAATTTCAAAATAATATGTTCTATCGAAACTCGTATTTGCATTAAGAATTCCTCCCGCTGATTCTACATATTTACTATATTCACCTCTAGGAATATTTTCTGTAGCTTCGAAAAGCAAGTGTTCGAAAAAGTGAGCAAATCCAGTACGATTTGGGTTTTCATTTTTAGATCCCACATGATACATGATGGAAACAGAAACTACTGGACTCGAATTATCTTGATGCATAATAACATCAAGTCCATTGTCTAATTTAAATTCTTTGTAATCGATTTGCAATTGAGAATAACCAATCACTCCCACAAGCATGGCGAAACAAAAAAGCATTGATTTTATCATATTTAATATTTTTAGATAAAAGTACAAATAGAACCGAAATTTCATCATTTTTTTCAGATGAACTTCTTCCTTTACTATATAAACAATACAATCACTTCGAACTGTATTGTTTTGCAAACAAGAATACATGAAGTTTCATAGGTATATGAATATTACGATTTTATAACCTTTATAAACGTTAGGCTTGCGCCCAAAGTTAATTTAAATAGTTTTTGAATAAAGATACTTATACTATTAGCTTGAATCTTTTTATATGATACTATTTTTGGGCTTAAAGCCCAAACAAAAACAACTTTCTTATATTAATAGAGTTGAGTAAGAACTAAAATTATAGAAATTGAAAGAACTAAATAAAAATAATCCCGTGTGTGTTACGGGTGCAAATGGATATGTTGCTTCGTGGATTGTAAAAAAGCTTGTCGAACAAGGAATAAACGTTCATGCAGCAGTAAGAAATCCAAGCAATATGAATAAAGTAGGTCATTTAATAGAAATTGGCAAGCTTGGACCTGGAAGTGTTACACTTTTTAAATCGGACCTCTTAGAACAAGGATCATATGAAAATGCAATGAAGGGGTGTGAGGTTGTCTTTCATACAGCATCTCCTTTTACACTTGATGTAACGGATCCGCAGAAGCAATTAGTAGATCCTGCTGTAAAAGGAACCGAAAATGTGCTGCATTCTGCAAGTAAAACACCTACAGTAAAAAGAATTGTACTTACTAGCAGCTGTGCGGCAATTTACACTGATGCAGTAGATTGCGCTAAAGCACCTCGAGGTGTATTAACTGAAGATGTATGGAATACAACAGCTTCATTAACTTATCAACCATATTCTTATTCAAAAACAATGGCTGAAAAGAAGGCTTGGGAGTTAGTTGAACTACAAAATCAATGGGACCTTGTTGTAATGAATCCTAGTTTTGTAATGGGCCCAAGCCTTAATCCTAAGTATTCAACGTCAGAAAGTACAAACGTACTCAAGATGTTAGGAAACGGAGAAATGAAAATGGGTGCGCCAAAAATGGGCGTTGGGGTTATTGATGTGCGGGATCTAGCGGATGCCCACATTGCAGGAGCCTTCACAAAAGAAGCAAAAGGTCGTCATATAATTTCTGCTCATAATACGAATTATGTTGAAATGGGACGCTCCTTGTTACCCAAGTATGGACAATCATTCGCGCTACCAAAAAAAGCATTACCAAAATGGTTATTACTTCTAGTTGGCCCTATGGTTAATTCGTTATTCACTCGAAAGTTTATAAAAAACAATGTAAATATCGAGTGGAAAGCAGATCATTCGAAAGCTAAAAAGGAGCTAGGAATAAGCTTTCGTTCTTTACAAGAAACGATGGAAGATGGCTTTCAAAACTTAATAGATGCAGGAATGCTAGCAAATAAGAAGTGATAAAAGAGAATAGTTTTTACTTTGATAAAATTATCAAAAGATCTCTTACGATTTAATTTACTGTTAAAATACTGTGTCTATATTCTAAAAAGCGACCTTTGTGGTTCAAGAACAAGAATATGAATAAAATTTTGATCCTGTTATTGATGACAATATGCATATGCTCTTGTCATTCAAAATCAAAAAAAATGAATAGTACCTCTGGAGATCATCCGTTTACGAATGATCTTATAAATGAAACGTCGCCATATTTATTGCAACATGCACACAATCCAGTAAACTGGAATCCTTGGGGAGAAGAAGCATTAAAAGAAGCGAAAAAAGAAAATAAACTATTAATTGTATCAGTAGGATATGCTGCTTGCCATTGGTGTCACGTAATGGAACATGAATCTTTCGAAGATAGTACAGTTGCAGCTATAATGAATGAGCATTTTGTTCCTATAAAAGTTGATCGAGAAGAAAGGCCTGATGTTGATGACATCTATATGACGGCTTGCAATCTCGTTAGCGGAAGTGGAGGATGGCCATTGAATGCAATAGCTCTGCCAGATGGAAGACCAATATGGGCTGGCACGTATTTCCCTAAGGAACAATGGATGAATATTTTAAATCAATTTGTTAAATTGAAAGACGAGGACTATGAGAAATTGGAAGAAAGCGCTGATAAATTAACGCAAGGGGTTAAGTCAATGGACGAAGTCGTGAAAGTTGGTCTTAAAAATGAATTTGATTCAAACCAACTTGCATCTTTTAATAAAAATATATTTAATGTTTCTGATTATGAATTGGGTGGTAGATTGGGGGCACCAAAATTCCCTATGCCTTCAATTTATGAATATTTACTTGAACAACATAGAATAACAAAAGATGAAGAGTTATTGCGAACAATAAATTCTACATTAATGGCAATGGCAGAAGGAGGCATATATGATCAACTGGGGGGCGGATTTGCAAGATATTCAGTAGATGCCCAATGGCTTGTCCCTCATTTCGAAAAAATGCTTTATGACAACGGTCAGCTGGTAGCATTGTATTCAAGAGCCTTCAAACTAACCAATTTCACTCAGTACAAAGATGTAGTGGAACAAACATTAGAATACATTGAAAGGGAAATGACAGATGAAAGCAATGGATTTTATAGTTCTTTGGATGCAGATAGTGAAGGTGAAGAAGGCAAATTCTATGTATGGGATACACAAGAACTTAAGGATCTATTAAAAGATGATTATCCTGTTTTTGCAAGTTATTACAATGTAAGAGAAGATGGAAATTTCGAAGGTCACAATATATTGAATAGATCACTTGGGGATGTGCAAGTTGCTTTCAATCATAAAATATCAGTGGACCAAGTAAAAGAAATCATTGATAGATGCAAAAACACTTTAATGGAGGTGAGATCAAAACGGATAAGGCCAGGTCTTGATGACAAAATCATAACAAGTTGGAACGCATTAATGATCAGTGGATATGTAGAAGCTTATAAAGCACTTAAAAAACCTGCTTATAAAGCTTCAGCTATTGCTTCCATGAAGTTCATTCTAGACAATCAAGTAAAAGAAAATGGTCGTCTAAATAGGAATTACAAAGAAGGAAAATCGACAATAAATGGATTTCTTGACGATTATGCTTTGACGATATTGGCTTTAATCGATGTATATGAAATTACTTTTGAGAAGGAATATCTTGACCGTGCTGATGCATTAATGAGCCATGCGATCGAACATTTCTTTAATGAAGAAACTGGTATGTTCTACTATACATCGGATCTTGATCCACCGTTAGTGGCTAGAAAAACTGAACTAAATGACAATGTCATTCCTGGAAGTAACTCTTCTATTGCACGTGCTTTGAATGAACTAGGAATACTTTTGTATAAAAATGACTATGTCGAACTTTCTACTCAGATGTTAAGCAATATGGAAGAAAGATTAGTTGATAGTGATCGTACAGATTTTTACAGCAACTGGGCAATGTTGTACAATGAGAAAGTACATACTCCATATGAAATAGCAATTGTAGGACCTGATGCTGCAAAATTACGAGATGAGATGCAAGCTATTTTTTTACCAGACGCACTCTTTTTAGGAGGTGAAAACGAAGGTGAAATGAAGTTACTAGAAGGGAAATTACAAGAAGGAGAGACATACATATATGTTTGCCAAAATAAAGTGTGTAAATTCCCAGTGCAGGACGTAGAAAGTGCAGTCGAATTGATGACGAGATAATGGAAAATGAGTCTATTAGTTTGAACAAATACATAAGCAGTAAAGGCTTATGTTCCAGACGAGAAGCTGATCGTTGGATAGAGGCTGGAAGAATAAAAATTAATGGAAAAGTTGCTCAAAAAGGAAATCGAGTTTTTTCTAAAGACATCGTCTTGCTTGATAACAAAAGACTTCAAAAAGCTCCTAAAACAGTTTTCATTGCTTTAAACAAGCCAAGAGGAATTGTTAGCACCACAGACCCCAAAGAGCCAAAAAACATTGTTGACTTTGTCAATTACAAGGAACGGTTATTTCATGTGGGAAGACTGGATAAAGCTAGTGAAGGTCTTATCATAATGACCAATGATGGAGACATTGTAAATAAAATACTTCGAGCAGGAAATGCACATGAAAAAGAATATGTTGTAAGAGTCGATAAGTCAATATCTACTCATTTCTTAGAGCGTATGAGTTCCGGGATACCTATTCTAGACACAGTCACCCTACCCTGTTTTGTTGAGCAACTAGATAAAAAAATGTTTAGAATCATTTTAAAACAAGGATTAAATCGGCAGATCCGAAGAATGTGCGAATACTTAGGTTACGAAGTAAAACAACTAAAAAGAATTCGAATCATGCATGTATCACTTGGTCGGCTAAAAACAGGTCAATGGAGGCATTTTACAAAACAAGAAGTGCATGAATTACATCAACTAGTAAAGCATTCCAAGAAGTAAAAATAAAGAACCTTTGTCCAGGAAAAATAGCTAGAAATAGAGTGTAATAAATCATGTAAAGGGAAATCAAAGAAAACCCTAAATAGAACTTAGTTTGATTACTAATCTTCTCTTACTTGCCCATCTTTAAACATAAGCATTCGTGCAGGAAATTTTTCAAGTACACGCTGATCATGAGTAGCAAGAATAATAGTAGTTCCATTTGACATGGCCACATCTCTCAATAAAAATAAAATATCATCACTTGTTTCTGCATCTAAATTACCAGTAGGCTCATCAGCAAGTATAATTTGTGGTTTATTTAACAGGGCCCTTGCAATAGCAACACGTTGTTTTTCTCCACCACTTAAATAAAAAACATGTTCATTCATCTTATCAAGTAATCCTACTTGTGATAAAACATCTTTTATACGGGCTTCCATTTCTGCAGTATCTTTCCATCCCGTTACTGATAAAACATACGCAAGGTTTCGTGCGACAGACCATTCTTGAAATAACTGAAAAGATTGAAAAATCATTCCAAGTTTCCTTCTCAAATCAGGGATCTCTTTACGTTTCAAGTTCATTAGATCATGTCCTAAAACAGATGCATGACCCGATAATAATTTATTTTCAGCATAAAGTGTTCTTATAAAACTAGTTTTACCACTTCCTGTTTTTCCTATTAAGTAACAGAATTCAGCTTCATGCAATCGTAATGAAACTCTTGACAAGATCTCTTCTTTACCATTCGAAATGGTTGCATCTTCAATTTCCAACAAACAATCTGACAGCATAAATAGAATTTTTAACCCAAAAATATCGTTTATATACAGAAGGTGAAATAATCTTATTTAGAATTTGTCTAATAAAGATTGAAATATAAACCAATCCCCTTTGAATTGTTTACTTTTGTATAGAAATGTTAGAATATGAAAAAGATATATATAATAGGCTTGTGTGCAATAGCTGCTGGGATATTTATTTTAATCACAGCCTTGAAAGATGTATCTACTTATGTTACATTTTCTGATGCCCTAGAAGGAAAAAAAGTAACCGTTACAGGTGTACTTTCGAAAGATAAAGAAATAGTATACAATCCTGAAATAGATGAAAATTTGTTGACTTTCTTTATGAAAGACAATGATGGAACAGAAAGAAAAGTAAACTATATAGGAGCAAAACCTCAGGACTTTGAAATGAGTGAATCAATAGTAGTAACAGGCAAAATGCTTGGCGAGACTTTTGTTACAGAAGATATGTTATTGAAGTGTCCTTCTAAATATAAGGGGGAAGAAGAATTGGTGAACGCTCAGAATAATGGTTGAAATCGATTACGTAGGTGAATTATTGTGGCCAAAATATATTGGTCAGTTTCTTCTTATCGCAGCTTTTTTCTCCACTATCTTAAGTGCTATTTCGTATTATTTAAGCAATAAGCTGCAAAACAACAGTTGGAAAAAACTAGGAAATCTTGCTTTTTCTTTTCAAGGCATTTCCATGTTAAGCGTTATTGCGCTGATTTTCTATGTAATGATTCAAAAGCATTACGAATATAGTTATGTTCAAGCCCATGTGAACGATGCGCTTCCCTTTCAATATGTTTTTTCAGCATTTTGGGAAGGTCAAGAAGGTAGCTTTATGTTATGGATTTTTTGGCACAACATTCTGGCATGGATCATCATGTGGAAAAATTCTAAATGGGTAGCCCCAGTGTTATTTTATTTAAGTTTAATACAACTTGTTCTGCTATCTATGATACAAGGTATATACTTTATCATAGGTGATTGGTTCTATAAACTAGGTAGCAATCCATTGTCCTTATTAAGAGACACAATGGATATTCCGTTATTTTCCAACGCAGAATATGTTACACTACTAGAAGGCACTGGTCTGAATCCTCTTTTGCAAAATTACTGGATGACAATTCATCCACCTGTCCTTTTTTTAGGATTTGCGAGTGTTAGTATTCCTTTTTGTTTTGCACTTGCGTCATTACACACTAAAGAATATAGATCCTGGTTAAAACCCACGTTAAGGTGGGGCTTATTTTCTGCATCTATTCTCGGTATTGGAATTCTCATGGGTGCAGCATGGGCATATGAAGCTTTAACATTTGGTGGTTATTGGGCATGGGATCCTGTAGAAAACACCTCTTTAGTTCCATGGATCACATTAGTGGCAGGAATACATACTAATTTAATTGCTCGGAATACAAAATATTCCGTAAAATCAACCTATTGGTTTTATATTTTATCGTTCCTTTTGATCGTATATTCCACTACCCTCACCCGTTCTGGAATTTTAGGTGACACTTCTGTTCACGCTTTTACAGAAATGGGACTCGAAAGCCAATTAGCATTTTTTATAGGATTCTTTTCTATTCTATCAATTGTTTTATACGCTATACGATCTGGCCAAATAGACGCACCTAAAAAAGAAGAATCCATAGGGAGCAAAGAATTTTGGATGTTCATAGGAAGTCTTGTTTTGTTGTTCTCCGCTATCATGATTACGGCTTCAAGTTCATTGCCTATTTTCAATAAGTTAATCGCACTATTCAATCCAGATTTCATAGGTTATGTCATAGATGATGTTGTAGAACATTACAATAAATATCAACTTTGGATTGGTGTTCTGATAGGGTTTTTAAGCGGCATTAGCATCTTTTTTCGATACAATGAAAAGAATGCAAAACGTTTTTGGGGCAAACCCAAAACACACTTACTTTTCGTTACCATAGCAACAGGTGTTGCCCATTTTGCCTTAAACTTATGGCTTAAACTTACAGGGTTTCAATTCCATCTATTACTTTTTTCTGCGTTATTCACCATCATCGCTAGTTTAGAGCACATTTTCTTTTATACGATGGCGAAGAAAGGGAGTCAAGCTCCAAAGAAAAGCAATTATTTAGCTTCAGTACTTGCCCATGGCGGATTCGGTTTAATGATAATTGGCGTTATTGCAAGTGGATTAAATAAGAAGTATATATCCGAAAACCAATTTGTTATGGATGGAATAATGGATGAAGAAGCAGCAAGAAAAAATATTACGCTTCTTAAAAATAGGCCAATGTTTATGAATGGATATTGGGTTACATATTCAAGAGATACCGTTATCGGTCAAAACAAATATTTTGACTTAGACTTCCGTAAAGTTGATGCTTCAGGTAAGGATACACTTGACGCTTTTCAACTTACTCCAAATGTACTATACAGCAATGATCTTACAAAGATTGCTGCTCGTAATCCTGCAACAAGGCACTTCTTCTTAAAAGATATATTTGTTAGTGTTGAATCCTTACCCTTGGCACAACAAGACATAAAGTTTGCGCAAGAAATGGAAGACACATTGAATTATGAAATCGTATCTTTTCCATATGATGAAACCATTCAACACGACAACTATTCCATTAGCTTAAAAGATATACAGTTTTCAGCATCGCATCCTGACTACAGTCCTGAAACTGGTGATGTACCGATGCAGATATCTTTGGAGCTAAAAGATTCTGTTGGAAATTACGCATTAGCAAAACCTGCAATCGTTCTACGTAATACCGTTGTATACAAATATCATGCACATGAGGATAATTTTCATTCCCGATTTAGAGTGAATGAAAGATCATATGACGAACTCATTAAACCAGACATTGCTCTTGAGTATTTACCGAAAATTATGACTCAAGGGAGTGAAATTGGATTTGAAGGTTATCAAATAAAATTCATTCAGTTCAATAAAATGAATCCTACTGATCCTTTATTGAAAAAAGAAGATATAGGCGTTGAATGTCAGTTAATAATTAAGGATAAAGAAGGAAGGCAAAAGCAACTTACTCCTAAATTTATAATAAGAAACAATCAGATAATTCCGCTTCGAGATATGTGGTGGCAAGAATCTTTCTATGCTAGATTAACCAAAATCGATCCTGAATCAGGAGCAGCAACTATTGAATTTGCAAAAGACAAACAAGACAGACCCAATGTATTTTTAGAAATTGCAACCAATGTACCTAGACAGGATATTCTAGCGATCCAGGCTATTGAATTCCCAGGGATTAACTTTGTATGGCTTGGTTGTATTCTTATGATGATTGGATTAGGATTTGGAATGGTTCTTAGATTATCTAAATCATGATTATGAAAATTGGTATTATTGGCACAGGTAAAGTTGCACATCAATTAGCCTATGCGTTTTCTAATGTAGAAAACATTTCTATCGATTTTGTCTATGGTAGGTCCATTGAAAAAGCAGAACGTATTATCAAAAAAACAGCTTGTTCATTTTTAGACAGTCTAGAAATTCTACCACCTGTTGAACTTGTTATCGTTGCGATCTCTGATGATCACATTAAAGATATAATACACCGTATTTCGGAAAAAAATGATTGTTTTATCGTCCATACTTCTGGTGTAAAAGATATAGACATTCTGCATAAATTTAAAAATCATGGTATTCTTTATCCTTTGTACAGCTTTTACAACAAAAAAGAAATTTCTTTAAAAAATGTACCTTTTTTACTTGAGGCATCATCAAAAGAGAATTTAAATCGCTTAAGTAAAATTGCTAATTGCATATCAAATTCGGTACATAGTACAACAAGTGAACAAAAAAAGTTTTTACACATAGCCGCAGTTTACGCCAATAACTTTAGTAATCATATGATGACTAAAGCATTTGATATTCTTGAAGAAAAAGAAATCAGTATGGACTTATTATCACCCATCATTCAACAAAGCTGTGAAAACTGGAAAGCAGGCAATGCCAAACAACACCAATCTGGCCCGGCAAAGAGAAGAGATAATGAAACGATGCTGGAACATCAGCAACTACTAAATAATGATAAAGAAAGAGCTTTATATAAACTAATTAGTCAATCCATTTCAAGATACTATTCATGAGAATTGTAGGAGAATTCCCTCACCCTAAATACAAAATCACAATTTTACATCACAACAGTAAGTTCACGATTCAAGTTGAATCAGGGTCTTTGACACAATCCTATATTTTGAGAGAAGGTGAAGGTATTCAGGGAGTTGACGATGTTAAAAAAAGAATCAGTTCTACGTTTTTAAAATCATTGGATCGAATATTTTTGAATATGAGCGATGAATTATTAGCTTTACTAAAGGATGAAAACGACAATGAAAAAACTACCTTTGTAACCGGTATTATTTAAAAACTTTTGGGCGAAAGCCCAGATAAAAAAATCCAATGGCCAGAAAAAGAGTATCTTCAGGAGTAAAATGGGAAGACATCGTAGCTTATTCTAGAGCTGTGAAAATCGGCAATATAATAGAAGTAGCAGGCACGACCGCTGTTGATTCAAACGGTAAATTTGTTGGCGAGGGTGATCCTTACGAACAGACAATTTTCATTATTCGTAAAGCGGAGAAAGCATTGAATGAATTAGGTGCTGATTTAAACGACGTGGTACGAACTAGAATCTATGTAACCAATATCAATGACTGGGAAGAAGTTGGTAAAGCTCATGGTGATTGTTTTCGTGGCATTTACCCGGCTACTACCCTACTTGAAGTATCAAGCCTTATTGACGATCGCCTTTTAGTAGAAATTGAGTTTTCTGCAGTTATAGAATCTTAGTTGTCTATCTTATTGTTATTTGGTTACGTATAAATCCTTTCAAAACAAATAATGCATCTTGATAACTATGCTCATTATTTATTATGATGTCGGATAATTTCTTATACGGCAAAATATATTTCTCAAAAGCTGGAGTTACATGATGTTCATATCTATATAGTACATCGTCTATAGGATAGTTTCGTTCGACCTTGTCTCGATTTATCCTTCGTTTCAATTTTACAATATCCGAAGCGTGAACATAAATTTTTAGATCCATCAGCTCTCTTAATGCTTCGTAATAAAAAACAAACAAACCTTCTATTATCAAAATAGGAGTAGGCTTCACTTCTATTGTTTGAGGAGTGGCATCGGCATTATTAAAGGTATATTCTTGTTTTACAATAGAGTGACCATCTCTTAAAGCAATCATATCTTTCAAGAATTCTTCATGATGTATACAGGTAGGCAAATCAAAATTTGTAACCCCATTAGCATCTTTTTGCTGTTCTTCTCTTGGTTTGTAGTAATTATCTTGAGAAACTAAACTTAATTCATGAGCAGGGAATGTTTTTTGTAATTCTCTTATAATACTTGTTTTCCCTGATCCACTTCCTCCAGTTATTCCTATTATGTAAGGCTTCATATTTATGCAATTATTCCAGCTACTGCAGCAGTTAGAAAACAAGCAACGGTTCCTCCTATTAATGCTTTTAAACCCAGTTCAGTAAGTGCTTTTCTTTGTCCTGGGGCAATGGCACTTATTCCTCCTATTTGTATACCAATGGAGGAAAAATTAGCAAATCCACATAAAGCATAAGTAGCAATGATCATAGATCTATCTTGCAATACAACCCCTGCTTTTCTTAGATTATCAAGTTCGCTATAGGCTACAAACTCATTTATCATTGTTTTTTGACCTAATAGTTGACCTACATATAAAATGTCTTCAGAAGGTGTACCGAGTATCCATGCAAATGGAGCAAAAATGAGACCGAGCAAATAAGTAAAATCAAATTGTTTAAAGCGCCCTTGTGTCACTTCAGCTATATAATCGTCTAGGTAATAAGGACTCAGAAAAGCAAGTATTCCATTCAACAAAGCAACCAAAGCCGTAAAGACGATTAACATCACTGCAACATTTACTGCTAACTTTAGCCCATCAGTAGTACCTTTTGCTATAGCATCTAACATGTTATGATAATCAGGTTTTTCCATCCTGATTTCATTTGAATTTTCTTCTTTTTCAACTTCCGGAAATAGCATTTTTGATGCCACTATAGCTGCAGGAGCTGATATCAAACTTGCGGTTAAAAGATGCTTCGCATAAAAGATTCTTAAGGCGTCATCTTCTCCTCCCAAAAATCCTACATAAGCTGCAAAAACACCACCTGCAATTGTTGCCATTCCTCCTGTCATAAGGCACAACATTTCACTTCTTGTCATGCCTTCCAAGTAAGGTTTTACGGCTAATGGAGCCTCTGTCTGACCTATGAAAACATTCGCAGCGGCGGCAAGAGACTCAGGACCGCTTAAGCCCATGGTCTTCGACATTAGCCATGCCATCCCCTTGACAACCAATTGCAATATTCCGAAGTAATACAAAAGTGCTGACAGTGCAGAAAAGAAAACAATAGTTGGTAGTACTTGAAAGGCAAAAATATAACCAAAAGTAGACATATCGGTTACCAATGATCCAAACATAAATTCAGCTCCAGCTTCACTTATAGCAAGAACCTTCGTAATACCCGCAGCCAACAAATCAAATGCTGCATTTACCTTGGGAACTTTTAATAAGAGCAATGCCAGAATAAATTGGAATCCCATTCCTACTGCAACTAATCGCCAGTTTATTTTCCTTCTGTTGGAACTTAATAGATAACATATAAGCAGCAACACTGCAATGCCTAATAAACCTCTGCTTAATGAAGTAAAAAATTCCATTTATTCGCTTTGTAGGTGCAAATTATAAAAATATGTGGTAAAAAAACGAAAAGCAATACGAGGAATTTTCAAACCAATTGTTGATAATTAATACTATTTGCACTCCATAATGCCGCAATTCTATCTACTTTAATGATTAATTCCTGCGTTGAAAACACTTGTCATATCTACGGATATGACTGCGTTTTTCGTCTTAAACTTAATCATTTTATTAGCGATATTTAATGGGGCATTTTGAAACGTAAATAGTATAAAAAAAGGAGTGCTTCATTATGAAACACTCCTCTTATAAACATAAAACTTTAATTTTATTTCATGAAGATCATCTTCTCAGTTAATGATCCGAAACTTGTTTTAATTGTGTAAAAATAAACACCCGATGATACTAGCTTTTGGCCATCAACTTCTATCGCATTCAGTCCTTTTTCGGAAGCAATTTCTTTAACCATTATAATCCTTCCACTATTATCTCGAATCTCAAGTTCTACCGTTTCATTTTCTGGCATTTCCCAAGAAATCAAAGTTGAACCAATAAACGGATTCGGAGTATTTTGATAAAGAACGAAATCATATGAAGTCTCTGAAACATCAGACTTTATAGAAAGCTCAAATACATCTAATTGAGCGTTATACATTTCTGGATGAATATGATCTTTATTCACTTCTATATTACGAAGAGTTACATCTAGTTCCTCAGTTGTTATATAAAACAAGACATCATCTTTCGAAATTAACTCTTCTATATTATTATGATACGCAATTCGAACTTGCTGATCTGACACTCTTATCTGCGATTCAGAAAGAGATAAAACACCATTTTCAAATGCAGTTATTGAAGCACCAGCAGATAATTCCAATTGAAATCCTGAGAGTTCAATGTTTTCAGTCGCTATGAAAGCTATTTTGTCATCCATTTGTTTGATTGAAATAGAGTAATCTAACATATTTCTAGTATCAATAGAACTTGATGTAAATCCATTAGCATCAGCAGAATTATTAAGATCACCTACTTTTACAGCAAGCATATCTGCATCATAAACATCCGCATCAAGTTCATTTAATACAACAGATTCTGGATAATCAAAATAATTTCCATTGTCAAATCCATACGACTTATCTATAAACTTCCAACTCGTATTGTCAGGGAATTCTTCATAATAATTTAGAAGTGCTTTTCTGATTTGAACGATATCGATACCGTTTACTTTGCCATTATCATTGACATCAGCAGCAATATATTGGTATGCTGATTCGAAAGGCTTTAAGCCCAAAATATGTTTTTGAATAAGAACAATATCAAGTACGCTAATTCCATTTAACATATCATCGTTTTTGTATCCTTCTATCATGTAGCTCACACCCAAAGGCATTGAGTTGAATGCATAATCTCCATCTGAATTAAAATCTGTAGCATTTGCTTCAGGATAATCACTTGTCAAATGCACATCAGCACCTTTCATTTTCTCTTCGTCTTGAGTAAATACACTTCCAGCTATAGTTAATGTACCTGTATCATCACATACATCAAAATTATCTTGAACTTTGATCATTACTGTACAGAAATCTTGATTTCCAGCTTCGTCAGTTACCCATAACTCTCGTTCGAAAGTTTCAACAACACCATTTGGTATCATATCACATGTAAACAAAATCGTCGTATTGTTAATGTTTTGCGAGAAAGAGAAAATTAAATTCTCAGAAGCAGTACAATTATCGAAACTTCCTACATCAAAAGAACTTGCCTCTACTTCTACTTCACCTACATTATTCATCAATGCTGTAGCAACACCACCTAAACAATAAGGCGTAGGGTTTTTACAATCTTTTACTTCGAAATTAGTTGTACATTCAGACATGTTTCCACATCCATCTTCAACAATCCATCTAACAGAATAAAAACCATCATCTAAATTTCTTGTAAAACTACTGCTTGATCCCGTATATTCTGCATTACCGTCACCATCTGCATCTATAA
The DNA here is from genome assembly GCA_020627825.1 of Saprospiraceae bacterium. GTDB lineage: Bacteria > Bacteroidota > Bacteroidia > Chitinophagales > Saprospiraceae > JAHDFB01. Next base: position 46,205 of record JAHDGD010000006.1, on the reverse strand, counting down.
AATAGTTATAATTTAACTCATCAGCAGGTGTACAATCATCTTCAGCAAATAAAGACAAACTAACATTCCCACCACACTCACCATAAGAACATAAAACGGTATCTTGACACGAGGATAGAATAGTTGGTGCAATATTATTATTTAATTTGATGGTTTGATTTCCTTCGAAATATCCTTCCCCTGTATTTGCATTAAATTGACACATGTCAATGATCTTCCATGTTCTTACAATTAGAACACAAGCTGAATCAACTGTATTAAATACTTTGTCTTCATAATCCATAACAATAGATGCACATGCCTCATTCAAAATAGTAGGAAATCCAGTTGTCTCAGGATCAGTATCAAGATTCATACATCCATTTTGATTCTTATTCGTAGGAAAAACGATATCATTAATTCCAAAAGGATCAGCATTTATAATACTGATGATCTGAACATCACTATCTTTTAAGCCTGAACCATCTTCCACAGTAAACGTTCTGCGAATCTCACCAACTCCACAATCAATATCAACTTGTACCTGAGTAGTAACCGAAACAGAACAGTTATCAGTTGCTAGACCATCATTTGGTCCTTGGTCAGCTTCAGAAGTAGCTATAATACCAAAGTTCGTTAAATCATCTAAATCTATATCGTCTGTACATGATATCGTAATATTGTCAGGAGCATCAATTTCAGGAGCTAACTTATCTTCTAATTCCACCTCAACCATGCAGAAATTTTCATTTCCGTATATATCTCTAATTCTTAGAGCTACCATTACTGGATTCCCTAATTCTGCACAACAAAAATCAACAAATTCACCATAAACATTGGATCCAAATCCGCAAGCATCAGTCATCTTAGCTACTTCAATTGATTCAATTTCACAGTTATCATGTGATCCATCATCCAAAGAAACTGCATATACTCTAGCTGTTCCAACATTATTCAAAGCTACCTTTGTATATGTTTCACAAACGGGTGTAGGAGGTGTATTATCGAATACTGTAATGTCGTAAGAACAAGCTGTATTTTTTAATCCACATTCATCCGTTATTGTAAAGCTAACAGTAGATATACCAAGTGGTAGATCTGCTACAAATAAACTTGCACCTGAACTACTTACAATGACATCATTACCATTTGCATCAGTAACTTCAGCTTCTATTGTTACTGAACTACAATTATCGGATGCTTCTGGTTGTTGTAAAATCACGATGCCAGATGTACAAGTAAAATCATCAGATTCTACAGTAACATCAGGAGGACATATAGCTGTTGGTAATCCAGTGTCTGTTATTTTTATAGTTTGGAAAAATTCTATTGACTCACTTGTACACCAATCGTAAATAATCCATTCTCTTACTACTTTAAATGTTCCACCACACATAGGAAACTCTAAATCTGTAAAAGTAGATTCAAATTTACTACATAATCCAGCATCAGGCATACCAGTAACAGAAGGTGAAGGGTTACCATTTGGTAATGTTTCGAAATCTGCACTACAAGAAAGAGATGGTAGTTCAATATCATCATAATTAGAAGGTAATGAAATATCTGCTAATGTGATTCTCTCAATAAATATCGTATCAACAGCTGAAGTAGTATTTCCTGATTCATCTACAGCAGTAAAGGTTCTAAATATTGTTGTTTCAAAATCTGCCGTACATCCATTTTCAACGACTTCGTCTTCATATGTCAATGTAACATTACTACATTGATCAAAATTCTCTAAGAAAAATACATTTCCTGATTGAAATGCAGTAACTCCTACAGGAATAGGTAACGTATTTATTGTAGGTTCTGCAGAAACCCGACAATCAATTATTCTTGATCCAGGTTCTAAATCCGGAATCTGCTTATCTTCAATTGTTAAATATCCCCAACAACTATTTCCTCCACATTCATATTCAACAGAGTACTCAATTGTTCTTCCTAAATAAGCACTATTTAATGTAAGACCAGGAATTATATTACCAAATTCATCTTTTAATGTGATATTATAAAACTCTTCAGGTTCGATAGGACTTTCGATTAACATGTCTACATTAATAGTAACTTCACAATCGTTGTTTACAGATATATTTAAATCATCGTTACAAACTAAAGAAGGTGTTCCTTGAATAAATAGGATTACATCATCAGTCCCCATGGCACAAGGGTCACTTAAACTGCCAGTTACAGTAAGTGAAAGAATCACTTGGCCAGCTGCAATATCATTTGGCCCAGGAACATAAGTTGTTGCTACTCCAAAATCTCCAACTGGAAGACCTCCAGGTAAGAAAACTCCGTCTCCATCAGATGTATATACTGCATCAACAGTAGAGGTAGTATTAATCTGAGAATTTAATAATGAAAGATCAAATTCCGAACCTTCACAAACATAAGAATCTGGTCCAGCATCAACTGTAAGTGTACTTCCTGAAGTAAATTGTACGGTATCCATTCCACTTGAACACATTAAAGTACTATTATCCGTTAGTGTCCAGTACAATTCAAAAACAGAATTTATTTCATCCATACCAAGTGAATAGACAGTATTAGGGTCATTTACATCAGAGAAACTCCCAGTTCCACCTGACCACATTCCTGTTGTACCGGTTGGTAAATTTGCACTTAGAAAAACTGTGTCAACACTACACACATTTTGATCAGGACCAGCATCAGCAGCAATCGTTGGTTGAATCTCAACCCGAATACTATCAGTCCCTACGCAACCAACTGCATCTTGAACAGTAACAAAATAGGTCATCGTTGTATTAGACATGACATCAATAGTTGGTGTAATTTCACCTGTTGACCAATTATATGTATAAGGTCCTACTCCACCGATGGAATCTAAACTTAAAGTAATGGTTTCTGTACTACAAACAAGCGTATCATTTGGCATAAAATCAACGAACAAAGTATCAATTAATATACCTATACAAACAGTTGATTGAATTCCAAAATCATTAACAACGGTAACTGATATTACATCTTCACCCGCAGTTCCATTTGATGTATACTCGAAACTTAAATCACCCGTTACAACTGTTGTTCCTAAAGTTCCTTGTTCAATAGATCGAATCTTATCAGTAGATCCACATGACAATACATTGAGCGTATGGCTGACACTTGAATCTGCACATATGGTATCTAATACATAGAATTCTACAGACTCACCAATGAAAGGATCTAATATATTTACTCTTTCACTGAAACTAGTAATAGCTCCAAAGGTCCCTGTATTTACAGGATTTCCTATTAATAAGGAAGCATTGAAAAACTCGTCACTTTCCAAAACATTATTAGCAGCAATATCTGCATCCCTTATTGTCACGGTAGAATAACCTGGGAATCCTGCCACTGGGGTTATAAGAACAGTAGGTAATCCGGCTACATTTACTCCATTAAGAGTTAGGCTTGCTAAACCAGCATCTATAATTACGATATTAATTGCATATTCATCAGGAACTAAAGATCCTACATCTGCTCTACTGAATGAAGCAGACTGATCCCCTCTACATTGTCCTACTGGTGCTAACAAGGCCATTCCTACTTCACCTAATGTCAATCCAGATACATGGTATACATATATAGGTTTACTTCCATTAATATATGTTCCTGTACCTAAGGTTCCCATTGCATTCACTTCATAATAATCCCCTGCATGCAAATTAGCCACAGGTACTCCATCAACAGAAATTATAGTATTGTTTTCTGTAGCTACTACTATACCGTAATCTTGTTCTGCAACTACATCTCCTCTTACTAGAATATAATCTTGACCTACACTTCTAACTGGAACTAGCTGATCCGCTCCTCCATCATCTTCTGTAACACCATATGCAGAAGTATGCTGAGATCCACTTGCAACAACAATATCTTTATCAGATGTTACCAACGATCCAGTTAATGTTACATTAAAATCGTCATTAATAACTAAATATGATTCACCTCTATTCAAAGTAAACATAATGGGCGAAGTCAAACCTTGAATCACTCGATCTGTGGTTATCGTAACATTCGTATTGTCTTCAGTTGCCATTACTGATATAAAATGGTGCTCTTCCCTTGTGATTCCAGAAGGAGGTTGAACCAACGTTCTAGTTTGTGTTCCTACTCTGAAACTTCTTCCTTTTGCTTCAAGCCCTTTTATTGTAATCAAGTTTTTATTTAAATCTCCATCAACTATAAATAATGCTTGTATAGGAAAATCACTTGTAATGATTAACCCTCTATTGTTTTCTACTGTGTTATTTTGATCAGTTAATAAAACATCAAATAAATCGGTATAGAATAATGTATCTGTTATTCCTTGTGTCAACACTAAATCTCGCGAAATAGAACCATCAGCTGTGGTTACATTTACATTTGCAGTAGGAAAAGATGTACTTAAGCAAATAATTGAAGGCGAGATGTAATCAGCAGGATTACCACTCATTCTCCAAACTGGAGGAACATAGTATTCAAAACCTTGCTGACAAACAATTTCGTCCAAAGCCACAGGACAATCAGGATCCTGAGCATCAATCATACCATCTCCATCATCATCCAAACCATTACCACATATTTCAACTCCAAAATTAGAGGCAGGAGTAGAACATGAATAGAATGCTTCCCATCCATCTCCTGTTCCAAAAGGACCAGCCTCAAATCTAAAAGTCAGACAAGTTCCCGAACTTTGATAAAATGATTGCGCTCTAAATTGATCAAATATAAATCCACCATCTTGACCATAATACGCTCCAATTAATGGCGATAAAGTATCAGGACCATCATAAACAAACAATGTATCGGGTAATGCTCCTAAATTTAAATCAAAAGCAGTGAAAGTCATTTGCATTCGACCTCCATTATCCGAACAAAATGTATAAACAGTATCTTGATTATTTGTGTAATCTGCCATAGGTCCTCCATTATCTGTAAATACTCCTGAACAACTGATAATTGTATTCTCACATCCTACAACATCTGTATCTCCGTCCATATCATCATCAATACCATTTCCACATACTTCATTACATCCTGAATTGATTACAACTACTTGTCTTATGGTTTCACAAGTTCCGTCATCATACCTGGCAGAAACTACATAAGTCCCAGGTGCTAACCCAGTTATTGTAGACATTGTACCAAATGTATTTCCTCCGTCTATTGAATACTCTATACCACTTATAGTACCAGAGGCAATGATGTCAATTTCTCCATCAGAGTTCATACAAGTTGCAGAGTTAAAATTCAGCATATCAATAGAAAGATCGCAATCTACAACACAAGAAACGTCTGCAGAATATCCTGCATCTATTCCCGAACCATCAGAATCAAATACTAATGTCAAACAACCAGTAGTTGAGACTACAGCTCCAGGTGAATCCATACCTGTAAAAACGCCTATAAGATTACCTGTATCATCCATTCCATCATAAATAAAAAGAAAATCAAAGTTTTCTTCTAAAGAAAAACTAGTGAAAGTTAATTTTATCTGATTTCCCATATCAGAACAATAAGTCTCTGTAGTGAACTCATTATTACTGTAATCTCCGGCTGCTCCTCCGGTATCTAATACCGTACCTGTACAACCATCAATTGACTGCGCATTTACCGCCCCAAAAAAAAGTACAAGAAATAATGCACTGTATAAGAATTTTGAACACGAATGGCTAAAAACAGCGATTCCAGAATTAAATCCTCTTTGCTTGTAAAAATGGCAATTTTTCATATAATATATTGATTTACTGAATTTTATGCTCGTATCAAGTTTGCCTAAAACTTAATTTAGCTATCATACAATATGTTTAATGCAAATCACGTACCAATTTTAGTTAAGAGAATAATTTGTCGAAGTTTTTAATTGTAAGTTTAGGATTTTCATAAATATCAAATTGAATTGAACAAAAAAAAGAGCCTCTTACTTATGTAAAAGGCTCTAGCAAAAAAGTTTAGCTATTTATTTGCTATTTGATCTTCATAATCTTTTTATAAAGTAAATCTTTACCATTAGATATTCTTACAGTATACATTCCTTCATTAGGAATATCAGAATCCTTCAATGTTATTATCTGTTGATCTGTATATGTTTTACTATAAACATTTTTACCTTCAACAGAAAAAACTTGCACTAAGAATTCATCTGTATCGATGTTATATACCTCTAAAGTAGTTTCATTACTAAAAGGGTTTGGATACACTTCAAAGGAAGATTTATTAACAGTATTTACCCTATTTCTAAATTGAATAGATAGTTCTGTGCTACTTTGGTCTTTTCCTACTAATGCAATTAGGTGTTCACTATTATTCACAATTTCATTAAATTCTTCTACATTGGTGATGCTAGCAAATAATTGAATACCAGAATAAGGGTGAATTTCAGTCCAAATAAGTCGTTGCTCTTCTTGATTAACATTGGTATTTTCAGCACCTAAATCAAGTATTGAAGATGAGATTTCAAAATTTGAATTTTTGATTTTCCAGTCTAATCCAACTAATTCAGTTAGATCAGCATACAAATCATAAACCAGTTTTCCATTTTCAACTCGACTTTCATATTCAATTTCAAATGAAGATCTTGTATTTACCGAATTATTTTGGTGAAAACCATCTTGGTGAGATCCATTTACATCTCCTACTTTAATAGTTGTAAAGTCATATGACGTTGCATCACTTAATAAAATTTCTTTAGGATATTCGTATGGATTATCAGCTAATTCAATATCAAAAGATGATGGAAAGGCCACCCAACTCATATGTTGTTCAAATGCACTAATATGTCCAAGAAGCAATTTTCTAATTTGAATGATATCAATACCATTAATCTTTTGATTATTATCAACATCAGCTGCGATCCATTTTGCATTGGTTTCGAGCGGTTGAATACCCAATATATGTTTTCTTATAAATAAGATATCCAGCGCAGTAATTCCATATGAACTTGAATTATAATCTTCTATTGTAACTGTGGCAAAATCAGAGAACGAATTATCTACAAGCTCATATAGTCCATTTTCATCAGTTGTTAATTGATAATTAATGTTCTCCGAATCTTCAACTAAGACCATAGCATCTTTATTCGCAAAACCATTTAAAGATTGTACTTGACCTGATAAAGTAGATGCATTACAAATATTTAAATTATCCTGGACTAAAAAAGTAACATTACAGAAATCTTGATTACCATCTTCATCAGTTACATAAATCTGTAGAAATTGAAAACCTAAATCTTCACATGTAAACATTCTTTCATTATCGTTCAGGTCATCTGGTGAAAAAGAAAATACAAGATCTTCTTGTGCTGTACAATTATCAAATGAACCAGCATCAAAATCTTCAGCCGTAACATTTACCATACCCATCGCTGAAATGCTTGCTACAAATCCAGTTTTACAATAAGGTGTAGGCTCTTTTTCATTCTCTTCAACAATAATTTTAAATGAACTTGTTCCAGTATTACCACACCCATCTGACATAATTTGATAAACAGTATGTTGTCCTACAGGAAGATCTTGCACACCATTAGAACCAGAAACGATAGAAGTACTATAGATAAAATCACCATTATCTGTAATATCTAATTCGTCATCTCCAAATAGATCAATTTTATATCCTATCGAAATTAATGAAGAATTAGTACAATTATCCATTGCTGTTAATGCTATATTGATAGATGAAGAAGTACAATCTTCAGCGGAGACAGTGACATTTTCGGCATCTGAAGAAGGAGCCTCATCGTCAAAAGCATCTATTTCTAAATAAAATTCATAATACCCATTATCAGCATTATAAGGATCAACTTCATCAGTTACTGGATCCACAAAGTTTTCATCAAAAACACATTGATCAATAACCTCATAATGAACAAGATACTTTTTACAAGCACCACCTGCAAAATTAAATGTATCTACAGAAATATTTTCTCCAACTTCAGTACATAACCCAGTGATATCTATATCTAGTGCAGGAATAGCAAAAGATTCATCGCAATCTACTTCCAAAGCTGGAAGATCATCATTACTATTATTAAGATTATCATTTACTGCACACCAATTATATACAGAGTTATTTAATTCAGCAAATGAAATTCGATCACAGCTAAGTTTATTTTCATCTTCAGGTAAAATGGTTATTATTTGCGAACAAGCTGCAGATTGTCCGCCTCCTAATGCAATAAACTGTCTGATAATTATACCTTCTCCACACATTTCTTGTGAAATAGATTGGGTAATTTCCTGACCGTCACAAGCATTCATTAATTGTGGTTCTCCAAATAAATTATTTAACATATTAAGATTTGTTAAATCCAATATAGATGCATCAAAACAATTTATTGTTGTTGCAGGAGGACAAACCAAAACCGGTGCTTGTTTGTTTTGAACAATTACTTCCACCATTGCGGTGTTACAATTATCATCACCTGTACCAAACACTCCATTTCCATCAGCATCATCACAAACTCTAAATGTTACCATTTGTGCTTCTCCTATATCTGAGCAACAAAAGTGAACAACATCGTTGAATTGAAAATTATCATCTCCAGCGGGTTCATCATAATCAATTCCATCACATAAACTGAAATTTCGAATGACTGCAAATTCAATATCACTGCATGAATCATAAGATCCATCATCAAAACTTTCTGCAAATACTTTAGCAGTGCCATCTAATCCTAAGGAAACAGTTAAAGTACTTTCCGCATTGACAACAGGAGGAACTAAATCAACAAATGTAACTGTGAATGATTCTGTTGTTTCATTACCACATTCATCTGTCGCTGTAATATAAATCGTATAAGCGGCATCTATTTCCGGTTGATCTATTTCGAAAAAATCACCATTAATAATTCCTTCATCAGCTGAAAAACTAACAGTTGCTGTACCACAGTTATCTTCGGTTTCTACAGAAGGTAAAATATAATCTCCTCTACAATGATTATCAACACTCATAGTAACATCATCAGGAATGATGAATGTAGGGCCTTCTGTATCCCCTACTTTTATAACTTGAGTAGATTCTGCTAATTCGCCAGAACACCAATCAATTGCTGTCCAATCTCTAATTACCTTATAAGTATTTCCACATGTATTAATTACATTGTCATTATAATAAATAATTAAATTACTACACCCTGAACCTAAAACAGGTTGGCCAGTGCCTATTAAATTTCCACTACTTTCAGGATTTGGGTTTCCATCAGCATCTAAAGCAAAAATAGTTCCTTCTCCATTACAAGGTAAAACAGGATTATTTCCTACAGCACCATCATAATTTGATGGGAAAACAATTTCAGAAAATACATCTCTTTCGATTTGAATAATCTCAATACATGGATCACTTTGATTCCCTGCATTATCTATGGCAACCCATGTACGTGTTATTTCTTGATAAAATGAATCTGCACAATCTCCATCATTAATATCTTCCTCCATAACAAATGTAACAATATCACATCCACCTTCTACTTCGGGTTCCATAGGAGTAAGATCTGCATCACAATCAACAACTATAAGATCAGGACATATTATAACAGGAGCTAACTTATCTTCTAATGTTACATATCCCCAACAAGTATTGCCAGTTATTGGGTCACTTACCAAAACCTCAATAGGTATATTAATTAGACTGTTATCAAATTGTAATGAATTTCCATTACCAAAGCTATTAGGAACAACTGTTCCTACAGCATTTCCATTATACTGAGCTGATAGAATATATTCATCATAACAGAAATAATCATTTCCTTCTAAAAGCATATCTGCTGTAACTAAACCTTCGCATAATTCATTCAAGCTAAGATTAATGGCACCATTACATGCCAAGGTATTACTTTGAGGTGTATAATCTTCTATGGTAATTGAATACGAACAAGATACCAACTCTCCTGCATCTGTTGTTCCTTCAAAAGTTACTATATACGGCGAATTATCTTGATCCAAAAAGTCTCCTGACACAGGCCCAGAAACCTGCTCCAAGACCAATCCTGGAGAACAATTGTCAATCGCAGATGCATCTGCAATAACAGCAACAATTCCACATTCTCCTCCATCCAACGAAATCACAACATCTTCAGGACACATTAGCATCGTACCACCAAAATCTGTAATTACAAATTCTACTTGTGCCACTTCATTTGGACAAATACCCATAAAATCTGTTGAAAATGTTCCTAATGGAAAAGGAATTTGAGCTGTTGCGTTATCTGTTTCATTATCTAATGCATCCCTACCGGAATATGTCCATTTCACATCTTCAAAAGAACCGAGATTTAATGAATTTCCTGATGTTCGATAAGCCCATCCATCCGTATAATCCCAAGGTTCAAAGTCACCGTTCACATCAACATCTCCAAATAAATCAATAACGACTCCGTTACAATAGAGTTCAACTGCGTCATCACCATTAATTAATGTAGATGTACTTATATAATCAGGCGCAAATCCGAAAAAAGATGTAAATGCAACTGATTCAGATGCAACATATATATAATCTCCTTTGGAAGCCATTTCTGCTGGAAATGTAAATTCTTCTCCATCTGTTCCTCCTCCATTATTGGCTGCTCCTATACCATATATAGATAAATCTGGTATATCATTCACTGCTAAAAGTTCAAAAGCTTTTGGAAGTCCACCTGAAAGTCCACCATCGATAACACCTGTTAATATTAAGTTCCCACATGCCGATGTTGTATTTTGAATTGTGTACGTTCCTAATAATGAATTTGCTAAATTTATCTCACCAGTTTCTGGATCCAAGTCAAGATCATTCTCATTTCCTGATATAACTTCAAAAATCCCCGCTTCACCTCCTGTAAATATTGGTGCAACGATACCATCACCTGGACAAATAGAATCAAAAGGATATACAAATGAAGGGTCTGGTGTAACTACATTATATACAATTAATTCATCCGATTCTCCACACAAAGCTCCTGGAAGAGTATACGTGAGAACTACTGGAACACCATATTCATCCATGCTGGGAATATAACTTGTCATCGCACTAGTAGGATCAGTAAAAGAACCTAAACCACCTGACCAAGTTCCTGATAAATTATCATCACCAACTGCCGTAAGATCAAATGCAGAAACATCACATCCAAATTGATTAGGTCCTGCTTCCGTATTTGGTAACACAGTAATGACAACTGGAGTAGGAAGAGATTCTCCTGTTGCATCTTCTGCAGTGACCCAAATAGTATCAGGTGATGTAGCTAATGTCACACCTGCATCATACGAAGGTACATCAGTAGCAACTGGGACTAAAGTTGTATCATTCGATGGATCCATATCATAGTAATTAAATACTAAGTCTCCTGATGGAACTGCTTTTACAGCAATATCATCAAATGCTATTTCTTCACTTGCCGAGCTCATAGCAACAAGAATTCTAAATACAACTGAACTTCCTGCAGATGCTGCTGCTGGTAATTCAAATTCAAAATTTTGAGCAACATTTGTCAATTGAACTCCATCAGCACCATCTCCATCACAATTTGGGTCTGAATGAAATGGTTCATTAAAATCATCTCCTCCATCTAGATAAGCATAGCAAAGTGCAGACTGAAAAGCGCCTCCATCAACTGAATACTCAACTGTTACATAATCACCAGCGTCATATCCAGGATTAGTATTTGGCGGATTCTCATTTCCAGCAGCTATAGCAAAACAAAATGAAACATTACTAAATCCATCAATATTTACAGGATCAAACGTTAAACTTTGCTCACTTGCACCATTCCCGCCATCATCATCAACATCCTCGGCAGCCCAAAACATATTTACTCCATCCTCAAAACTGTACATTCCACCTGATTGAATTGAAATAGTTGACCCATCTGTTGCTTCGAAATAATCATTTGTCCCATCATTGAACTCTACCGAAGCCATAAATGGCAAAGCCGGTTGACTTCCGTCAAAATCTTGTACTGCTAATGTGACTTCTGTTGCAGTTCCATCTGCCATTGGAACAACTATTGTTGGTTCTCCTTCGCATACTGTAATATCATCTGCAATAGGAGGATTTGGCATAAAAATACTTGTAAATGAACAAGTTAGAATGAGTGCAGTAAAAAATACCGCTACACGGATAAAGTTGAAATTTGTCATTAAATTATAATTTACTCAATGTTTAGTTGAAAAACATATGCAAGAATAATTTAATTCTACCTCATTTCATAATTTTTTCTATAAATAAATCTGTTAACGTCAAAACTTTACATATTTAATAAATGAATATATTATAAAAACTAATATGTAAAAACAGGTAGGCTAGCCCATGAAAAATCATTAAAAAAACGATTTTAGTATTTTATATCATGATAAACTTGATTGAAACTTAAAGCGGGATATTTCCGTGTTTTTTTGAAGGTATTGATTTCTTTTTATCTTTTAGCATAGCAAAACCTTTAATAAGCTTAATTCGAGTTTCAGAAGGTTCTATAACAGCATCAATAAAACCTCTAGAAGCAGCTTTATACGGATGCGCAAACTGCTCTGCATATTCTTTTTCCTTATTTGCTAGCATTTCTTCAGCATTATCAGCAGATGCTATTTCCTTTCTAAAAATAATTTCGCTTGCACCTTTTGCTCCCATTACTGCAATTTCTGCTGTTGGCCAAGCTAAATTTAAATCTGAGCCAATATGTTTAGAATTCATGACATCATATGCCCCTCCATAAGCTTTTCTCGTAATGACAGATATTCTTGGCACTGTAGATTCACTAAATGCATATAATAATTTTGCACCATTTGTAATAATTGCATTCCATTCTTGATCTGTTCCAGGCAGAAAACCAGGAACATCAACTAACACCAGTAATGGAATGTTGAAACAATCACAAAACCGAACAAATCGAGCCGCTTTTGTACTACTTTTAACATCCAGAACTCCTGCAAGTGCATACGGCTGATTAGCAACAATTCCTACTGATCTACCTCCTATTCTACTAAAACCTACAATGATATTCTCAGCAAAATCTTTATGAACCTCAAAAAAACTTCTTGGATCAACAAGTTCATGTATCACTTCTTTCATATCATAAGGAGTATTACTTGATGCTGGAATTATGTCATTAAGTGCAGCCCTACTTTCATCATCTATTGTATATGGAATGTCATCGACTTTCGCATCGTAATTCTGCGGAATATAACTCAACAATTTTTTAATCATTTCGATACATTGCAAATCATTACGCGCTGTAAAATGAGTTACACCACTTTTACTCGCATGTGTCTTACTTCCGCCTAGTTCTTCACTTGTTACAGTTTCATTGGTTACTGTTTTCACTACATTGGGACCAGTTACAAACATATAACTTGATTGGTCAACCATCATAATAAAATCTGTGATAGCAGGCGAATAAACAGCTCCTCCCGCACAAGGGCCCATAATAGCACTTATTTGGGGAATAACCCCACTAGCTTGTGTATTTCTGTAGAATATATCAGCATACCCTCCTAGCGACTTCACTCCTTCTTGTATACGCGCTCCCCCAGAATCATTTAAACCAATAATAGGTGCCTTATTATCTAAAGCTAAATCCATAAGCTTACAAATCTTCTCTGCATGAGTTTCACTTAATGATCCTCCAAAAACAGTAAAATCTTGTGCATAAACATACGTTAATCTACCATTAACTGTTCCATATCCTGTAACTACGCCATCACCTAAATAATTTTCTTTTTCCATTCCAAAATCAGTCGAACGATGTTTAACAAGCATTCCGATTTCTTCCCAACTTCCTTCATCAACAAGTAAACGTATACGTTCTCTAGCAGTTAACTTGCCTTTTTCATGCTGTTTAGAGATCCGCTTTTCTCCTCCACCGGCTTTCGCCAAAAGTTCAAGTTCTTGTAGTTTTAGAAGTTTATCGTTCATTGATTTCTACTTTTATTTAAAAGGTTCAAGAAATGATTTCATACGTCTTAATGCTTCTGTTAATTCTTCATCGGAGGCTGCATAACTTAGTCTTATACACTTATCATTTCCAAAAGCACTACCTGCTACGGTAGCTACGTGGGCATTTTCCAGTAATAACATGGCAAAATCTTGAGAATTTTGAATCGTGACAGAACCATTGGATTTTCCAAAAAATGAACTAACATCTGGAAAGATATAAAATGCTCCTTGTGGATCGTTTGTTTTAATTCCATTAATGTTTAGAAGCCCTTCTTTCATTAATTTCTTTCTGCGTAAAAAAGCCTTTTTCATTTCTTGTGTGGGTTGCATATCACTCATCAAAGCTACTGCGGAAGCTTTTTGTGAAAATGATGCTGCTCCAGAAGTAACCTGAGATTGGATCGCTTTGCAAGCTTTAGCTAACCATGAAGGAGCTCCCATATACCCTATCCTCCATCCAGTCATAGCGAATCCTTTAGCCATTCCATTTACCGTTGCAACTTGATCTTTCATAAAATCAAAGCTCCCTATACTTTTATGCTTATCTCCAAAATTTATGTATTCATAAATTTCATCAGAAATTACAATTAAATCTTCTTTTTCATCAATCACTTTTGCTAAAGCATACAGCTCTTCTTCTGTATAAACTGAACCGGTAGGATTACATGGTGAAGAAAAAATTACAACTTTCGATTTATCCGTTATGGCCGCTTCCAATTGTGCCGGAGTAACTTTAAAATCTTGTTCTATACCAGCCTTCAGACACACAGGGACACCTCCTACCATTGTAACAATATCAAAATATGAAACCCAGTAAGGTGTAAAAATGATAACTTCATCTCCTGGGTCCACCAACGCATTCATCAGATTATTAATGGACTGCTTCGCTCCACATGAAACTACGATTTGATCAGCTTTAAAATCTAAATTATTATCTCTCTTAAACTTATGAATAATTGCTTCTACAAATTCAGGATGACCACCTACAGGAGTATAATTCGTATAGCCTTCGTCCAAAGCTTTTTTTGCTGCCTCTTTTACATGATCAGGGGTATCAAAATCTGGCTGGCCCAACGACAAACTGATCACATCATGTCCCTGAGAAGCAATTTCTCTAGCTTTTTGAGCCATAGCTATAGTAGCAGATTCATTAACCCTTTGGAGTCTTTTAGCTAATATTTTACTGTTCATTTTTCGATTTTTATTGTGATTTATGTTTGTTCTGAATGATAATCTGGATTTAACTTATTTTTACTATTCTTAACATACCTTGCATACAATTCTTGCTGTTGAGGTCCCCATGATTCATTTTTAAATTTGCCACACTTTTCTTTCTGGCGTAAAGCCTCAAAAACACTTACAGCACATGCAACAGAAATATTTAAGGATTGAACCATTCCATACTGCGGTATATTAAAATTCCCATCAAGGTGATTTAAAAATTCATCAGAAAGCCCTTCATGTTCATTCCCAAATACAAGAGCAATTGAAGATTCAAAGTTTAAATCATACAAACTCATAGATGTTTCAGATAAATGAGTGCCGTATATAAACGTGTACTTTTGGCGTAAAGCCAAAACACACTTTTCAACATCCTGAAATAGATGCATCTCTACCCATTTACCACTCCCTGAAGTTATTTTGTTATGCATTTCGTATTTCTCAATGTCAATCCTTGGGTCTGTGACAACTGCATAAATATCATGAATACCCGCAGCATCACAACTTCGCATAATAGCAGAAATATTATGAGCGTCGTGAATATTCTCTAACACTACAGTAAGATCAAATTGCCTATTTAAAATAACACTCTTTAATCTTTGAATCCTTTTATCTGTTAAATATGCCTCTTTACTCATTATTTCACAACAGAAAACTCATTGTTATTAAATTGAATGATACGTAGATTTTTATTCTCAAAATAATCTAGTGTAGGCTTTTCTACATCTCCATCAAATACTTTTTGGATATCAAATTTTGTTGACAAGTATTCTGCATTATCCTTATCCAAATTATCAATAAACGCTCCTCCATAAGTATGTAGCATTCTTCCTAACCATAGCATGTTATCATAGCCTTCGTATGCATCATCCAACGGATAATCATTGTATTCTCTAAAATATCTCGCCGCAAAATTCTTAGCTTCAGGTGAAGATTTTTTGGTATATCGAGACATCACGATCCGTATGTTCAAATTATTCAAATAGTCGTATGTAATTTTATCCATACCATACAGAACAGGCATGCCATAAATGTAAATTTCTTGATTCAATTTTTCAACATTGATTCTCCTTATAAGGTCGTACAAATAGTTAGATTCTCTCATTGAAAAATTCGGTATGATGAATACCAATGGTCTTTCTTCTTCAAGGTTTTCATTCCTATTGAAAATAAAAGACCGAATAATCCCATCTTCAGCATTTAGACTATCCAATGTAAACACAAATTCATTTAAGACATTTTCTTCTTTTGTAACGTTGAATGCAGCTTCCTGAAAGTACTTGAAACGCGTCACATCTTTCGACCCATTTCGACCTACAAGATAAATATCTTCTGCGTCAAAGTGCGAAAGCGCATGTTCTGTAATTGCATAATAATGATCAATAAGAAAAGGAGTCAGTTGTATATAAAATGGATTATCATCAGCAATACTTTGAGAGGCATACCAAGGAGAAATAACAGGAATAGAATTTTCTTTACCAAAAGCTGCTAACTCAACTAAAATATCTTTCTTTAGAGAACCAAGAATCACATCTGTGGTATTATCCACTCGATCATTTAGTATAGATTTCACGTGTGTTATATCTTCCTTGCTATCGAACACATCAACCTTTAGGCTAATATCTTCTTCTTCAAGTTGTTCTAAAGCAATTTTCATGCCTGCATAGTATTGCAAATATTTAACATTTCTTATATCATCAGGATATTCTACGCCATAATTAATTCTGGAGGCTTGAATAGGAAGAAAGCTTGTAATATTATATTGTTCTTTTTTTTCTTTGGATCTCTCGACTTCTTTTTCTATTAAGTCTTCATCAACATTATTGATAGGAGGAAATTCCGACTCTGGAATTTTAGTCCATTCAACAGTATCGACTCGAATATCTTTCTCCTTTATAGGTCGTTCTTGCCCTCCAGAATTGGATGAACTTCCACCTCCAAACATCCCACATGACGCAAGGAAAATGGTGCAAGACAAAAACCAAATGATTTTATTCCCACTCAATTGTTGCAGGAGGTTTTGTACTAATATCATACACTACTCTATTTATTCCTTTAACATTGTTAATAATGTCACTGGAAATTTTTGCTAATAATTCATGAGGTAAAGGACTCCATTCTGCTGTCATACCATCTACCGAATTCACAGCACGCAAAGCAATGGTAAATTCATACGTCCTTTCATCACCCATAACTCCAACGGACTGTACAGGTAATAATATTGCACCTGCTTGCCACACTTTGTCATACCAGCCACTTTCTCTTAAATTTCTAATATAAATGGCATCTGCTTCTTGACACAAACTCACTTTATCTCGTGTAATAGCTCCTAAAATTCTTATAGCTAAGCCAGGACCAGGAAAAGGATGTCGGTTAATAAGTTGGGAATCCAGACCTATTTCTTTTCCTACCTTGCGCACCTCATCTTTAAACAGCATACGTAAAGGCTCAACAATCTTCAAATCCAAATGATCTGGCAATCCCCCCACATTGTGGTGTGACTTAATAGTCACGGATGGTCCATGCACGCTAACGGACTCTATTACATCAGGATAAATTGTACCTTGCGCCAACCATTTTGCCCCATCAATTAAAGTAGACTCCTTTGTAAATACTTCAATAAAAACTCTCCCTATGATTTTTCGCTTTTGTTCAGGATCACTAACTCCCTCAAGCTCATTTAAAAATGCATTACTCGCATCAACACCTTTGACATTTAGTCCTTTATCTTTATAGGATTCCAAAACCTCTTCAAATTCATTTTTTCTAAGTAAACCGTTATTCAGAAAAATACAATTTAGATTGGGGCCTATTGCTTTGTGCAAAAGAAATGCAGCAACACTACTATCAACCCCTCCACTTAGACCTAAAATGACTTTCTCATCACCTAGCTGTTCTTTCAATCGATCTACAGTATCCTCTACAAATTGTGCCGGAGTCCATTTCTGTTTTAAGCCACTAATGTTTCTTATAAAATTCTTTAATATATCTTTTCCTTCTACACTATGATATACTTCTGGATGAAATTGTATCGCATAAACCGGTTGATCGTATGTTCCATCTTTAGCTTTAAATGCAGCGACAGGTATACTATCTGTTTTAGCTATAATTTCATATCCTTCAGGAACTTCATAAATGGAATCTCCATGTGACATCCATATTTGTGATGATGCTGATACATTCTCGAAAAATGTATCTTCTTTTAGAATGTTTAACTCAGCTTTTCCATACTCTCTTTTAGAACTTCTTTCGACAACTCCTCCACAATAATTGGCAATATATTGCGCACCATAACAAATACCTAAAACAGGAATTTTTCCTAGTATAGAATCGAGTTCAACATGTAAAGCATTTTCTTCTTTTACAGAAAATGGAGAACCTGATAAAATAATGGCCTTTACGTCTTCCGTTAATTCCGGTAACTTGTTGTACGGTAAAATCTCACAATACACTTCTATTTCTCGTACCCGACGTGCAATTAATTGTGTATACTGAGACCCAAAATCAAGGATTATTATTTTTTCTTTCATTTTGCTTTGCTGAAGAGCAAAAGTAAGACAATTGAAACATCTTACACCATTTCATATATGAAAAAACAAATCTATTTAAAAAACCTGCAACTCTGCGTATTCAAAGCCAAAGAGAACAATACTTGTTTTATTCTTTTTGGGCTTAAAGCCCAAAATTTTGAGTCATTAAAAATCAGAATCAAGTGTATCAACTAATTGTATAGCCACATTTCCTTTAGATGCACTTCTATAAGGTCTTATTCCTGTACTTACTTTATCTGCTGAAACACCATATGTTATCAATAAGTCCTTACATGCATCCATTCTATTTATTGCCAATTTTTTATTGGTATCATCTCCAGCTGTCACAAAAGATCTTATTTGAACAAATTGATCAGGATTATTCGAATGTGCTTTGCTTATGTCTTTCAGTTGATTGATTAGAATTGGCGTTAAACGAGCTGAAAAGCCCTGGAAATTTAATTCGTAAGTTGCTGCTTCAACTGCTTCCGCTTCTGCTCGCTTGATGATGACTTCAGATTCTTTTACAGGTTCTCTTTCAATGATTTTAGTCGTCATCTTAGGTTCTTCTGGAGAAGTTTCTTTTGGTTGAATGGTCACTTTATCATCTTGAGCTCCTATAGAGGTAGTAGTACCTTTCTTTTCAGTAACCTTTTCAGTTTCTACTATTAGTACGTCCCCTACTTCTGTTGTATTTAAAGGACTATTGTACACCATAAGTTCTTGCTCAGGAGGCTTTACATATGGGCCCAAAGGCATCGGTGGGACTCTTTCTTTATCAAACTCATTGCCAAGAATCTCAGGCGCAAATTTTAAAAATTCTAGTATTTCACCATCAAGAGTCATCGAAACGTAATAAGGATAACCATTATACAGAATATAATCATGTACAAAGTCCATTTCGTCTGCTTGAGCTAACGATAGTTGTGCCGTACAAAATAAAACAAGTGAACTAATAAATAACTTCATTGGATTATAATTTATATTAAAAGTTTGATTGCTATAACTACAAGTATAGATATAAAATTGTTTGATATCAATACTTTAGGTTTTGATATCCCTTTAATAAGTAAGATATAATCAATTGCTTAAATGCTGCAAATGCACTAAATGTATAATGATGGTTACTCGAGTAAGCCCCTACCCACTTTATTAATTTTACCTTCGTTTTGTAGTTGTTTTAACAATTTATCTAAGACTCCATTGATAAATTCTTTCGATTTAGGTGTTGAATACATTTTTGATATTTCAACATATTCATTAAGAGTAACTTTAACAGGAACTGTTTCGAAATTCAAAATTTCAATAAGGGCCATCTTGATTAAGATCATATCAATGATGGCTAATCTTTCGTGATCCCAATTTTCTAACGAAGGTTTTATGATATCAAGAAGTTCATCTTCTTCTTCAAATGTAAATTCCAATAATTGCTTGCCAAAATCTTCTACAATCTCATCATCTGGTAAGTGAGCTTGAAAAAGATCTTCTTGATTAGTATCTGATTTTACTATCTTTTTTATCGCTCCTACAACCACGCTTTTATCATCGATCCAACTAATATAATGCTCTTCCATTACATCGTTGAAAAATTCGCTCTTTCGACAAAACCGAAACAAATCCAGCAGGATGTTGAGATGCGCTTCATTTGTTTTTTCGGCTTTTATATACGATACATAGGATTCTTCCTTCAAAAATTCATAGTATATATTCTTAGAAAAATCACTGGTTATTTTCGAAGGTAAATTTAATTTATCGATCTTATTCTTAAAAAAATGCGCATTTTCTATTCCTTGAATTATAGGATTTTCATAAAGTGTAGGCTTGAAATTTTTATCAATTTCAGTAGGAATATATTTAGTTTTCCGTTTTTCTGCATCTTCGGTGGAAACCCTCGAGATCTTGATAAATGCATATAAACAGTGCAGTAATAAATCAAAGGTATCAGTAATTGAAGTATCATATGCTCTTTTTGCTGCTCTGAGATTAAGTGTTTCGTCTCGTGAAACAGCATACAAGATTTTCATGACTTTTATTCGGATACCTCTTCTACTAAGCATTTCTTTCAATTAACTACCCACAAATAAAATAAAACTTAACAAGTATATTATAAAAATTTATAATTTATTTAGAAATCTCATCGAAGCTTGGCAGCTTTCTAATGTGGTATTTATCCTTTATTGTTGCATTATCCATGATTAAAATTCCTGGATTCGATCGTATTATGGTCTTCAAAAGTATATCATCTCCTACATACACTTTCGCATCGATTCCAGTATCAGCTATAAAATCAGAAGCTTCTTCAGCTGAAACACCTGCTGTCATAAAGAACACTTTATAACCTGAATCTTTTGCTTTTTTGGTAAAATCAAGTAATGACAAAGTGTATGCATCCATGTAGGAATCATCCGCTTGAAAGTCAACAACTTGTTTTTCTGAAGAAACTATTTTCTGCATAATCGCTTCACTTTCTTCATCTTTCACTTCAATTGTATCTATTACTGTTTGGGTTGATCTTTCTGTTTTTCCTTTTAATTTCTGTGCGACAATCCATATACTTTTCCCTTTATTTTCCAACAACTCGTATGTAGCATCATTTCCATCCATATCAAATAATTCAAACTCACTTATCTTGGTTGGCTCCGACGCAGGTTTTGTCCTGATTTGTTCTACCACTTCCCATTCATCAGCATACTTAGAATAATCAGCCATCGAAACTTCCATTTTTCGATTATTATCTGCTTTGTTTTGCATCAAAAAGCCAGTAACTTGAACTGCTGCTTGTATTTCTTGTTCTTTCAATTTAGTAGCTTGAATATCTACACCTTCTTTAAATGGTCTGAAATCTGTGTGCGGTATATCCCATATGTAATTACTAAAACAATAGAGTGTAACAAGTACTGTTGAAATAATTGTTGTCCAGAAAGCAGTCTTATTATTCATTAAAGTGTGCATCCTTTTATTGAAAAACAAAAACATCAGTCCTGGTATAAGTAAGAATACATCTTTCAAGAAAGAGGTTTTCGGTTTTAATTTCAAAAAATCACCAAAACATCCACAATCTGTAACTTTCATATTGGAAGCTTTATAATCACCCCAACTAGCAAAATTAAAGAATGTGGCACCTTCTCCTACATAACCTGTCAAATAAGTAAAACCTGTTAAAAAGGTAAAAAGCACAATCAATAAAAAGAAAGCCCAAGATGCAAATTTCTTATAAATACCAAATAAAATCATCAAGCCCAATACAATTTCAAAAACGATCATAACTACCGAAAAAGAGACACTGTAACTTTGAAGCGTAGGAAATAATGGTGCCAAAAACGACATCCAACTTGCTTCAAAAGCAGATTCAAACTCAGCAAAATATTGTTCCATTTTATATGCAGTACCAAGCGGGTCAACTGCTTTCACTGCTCCAGAAAACAAGAATAAAATACCTACATATGCTTGAGTAAAAGCCATCCACAAATGCTTCGGTTTCTTTATAAAATAGGTAACCAAAGTAAATAATACGGCTGCTATTCCTACCCCTATTAGTAAACCTGATAATGTAATTGACATTCTTCTTTATTTAATTATTCAATTTTATTAAGCAAAACATAGCGTAGTTAATGATATCCATATAGTTACTATCTAATCCCTCGCTAACAATAGTTTTTCCAGCATTATCTTCAATCTGCTTGATGCGCATTAACTTCATCAATATAAGATCATTCATAGAACTTACACGCATATCTCTCCATGCCTCTCCATAATCATGGTTCTTCTTCAACATTAAATCTCTAACTTGGTTGGCATACTTTTCATATGTAGATGAAGCCTTATCATATTCCCATTCTGTTTCCTGCAAGGAATCAAGCGGATGATCAAGTTGGATAAGCGCCATCAAACCATAATTTACAATTGCTTGAAAGGCATCTTCGATTGGCTCATCGACTTTGGCTTCTTGTTTCTCTGTAACACTTCGAATTCTTGCAGCCTTAATAAAAATTTGATCTGTAAGAGAAGATGGTCTTAATATGCGCCAACTTGTTCCATAATCTTTCGTTTTATTACGAAACATGTTCTGACATTTCTCAAGTTCAGCATTATATTGTTGCAAGGTAAGATTCACTCTTTTTAATTTTGTGCGAATATAAATATATTAGTTGTATTCCTTATATAATGTATTTCCATGTATATTTTCAAAAGTAATTTTGGGCTCGAGCCCAAATAATAATGCAAAGTAAAAAGCTTACTTTTATAATGTTTGTTAATGGGCAGTTAATGATGAAAAGTAGTTAATTTTTATTTCAACAGAATAAACATATATTCGCAACTTATGGGGATTTTATTTCTAGCTGTTTCAGTTAACATTTTACTGTTTATCATTTTTCGGTTGTATAAAAACTATAAGATAGACACCTTTCAAGCAATTGTTTTCAATTACTTCACATGTGTTGTGGTCGGCTCTATTACCTTAGGTAGGTTCCCATTGTCAAAAGAATCGATCCATGAGCCTTGGTTTCCATATTCCGTTGCATTAGGTGTTTTATTTATTTCTGGTTTTAATATACTGGCAAAAACAGTGCAACATATTGGCGTTACCTTAGCAAGTGTAGCACAAAAAATGTCACTTGTCATTTCGGTGGCTTTTACCTTATGGTATTTTTCTGAATCGCTTACTATTCAGAAAATTTTAGGCTTTATAGCTGCATTTGCATCGATTATTATGATCAATCTTCCTAGTAAAAAAACGAATGATAAAAGTGAAGGCATTCAGAAGTATTGGTATTTATTTCTAGCCACCTTAATATTATCAGGGATTATAGAAGCAACTTTATATTTTGTAGAAGCGAAAAATTACAGCGATAATGCGGATATAGGATTTGTAGTTTCTTTATTCGGTATGGCAGGTATTCTAGGTGGATTAGTAATTCTTCTTGGTTATGTAACAAAAAGAATTAAATTCGAATTCAAAAATGTTATAGCAGGAATCATTTTAGGGATACCGAACTTCTTCACTATTTATTTATTGCTTGTCTTATTTAATCAAGGATATGAAGGAAGTGAAATTCTGCCTATTATAAACATTTCTATTATTTTGGGATCTGCATTGGTAGGTTTTATTCTATTCAAAGAAAAGCTTAATCTATGGCAATGGATTGGGTTTTTACTTGGACTAACTTGTATCCTACTTCTAATATTGAAATAATGGAAGCAGATGAATATGTAATCTTAAAAAAAGGTGCTACAGGCGAGTATAGAGAAAAAGGAAGCAAATTTCTCGCCTACAGCTATGAGTTGCAATCAATTAATCAAGTTGAAGAATATATAATTCATTTAAAAAAACAACATCCTAAAGCACGTCATTGGTGTTATGCCTACAGGCTTTCGCCCAAAACCGATCAATATCGAGCCAATGATGATGGTGAACCAAGAGGTACAGCAGGTCTCCCAATTTACAATCAAATTCTTGCAAAAGAATGTTATAATGTTTTAGTTGTTGTTGTTCGGTATTTCGGTGGTACTAAGTTGGGTGCTTCTGGTCTTACAAAAGCTTACAAAATTGCAGCTGAACTGGCCTTATCTGAGTCGAAATATGAAAAGACTTATGATGTGATTTTGTGCGACATTACGTATGATTACAAACACAATGGCACACTTCAAGATCTTTTAAAGTCACTTGATATAAAAGTTCAAGAACACGCTTATGGTTTGCTACCCGTTATGACTGTGGCTTTAAGAGAAAAAATCTACATAGAACAAATTAATAAAATTAAAGCTGGCATGCTACATCGTTCACTTCAAGATATAACACCTGAAACTTCAGTAGAAGGATTAGAATTTTCCATAAAATAGATACATAACAAGAATCAATGAAACATTTTGCTATAACTGGAAATATTGGATCAGGAAAATCTACTGTATGTTCTATTTTTGAAGTGCTTCATATTCCTGTTTACTACAGTGACGCTCGTGCTAAAATTCTTATGCAGTCCAATAAAACAGTACAAAATGAGCTTATTGATTTATTAGGCAATAAAGTGTACGATCAAGAGGGCAAGTTGAACAGAAAATGGATGGGTGAAAAAATATTTAACGAACCTGCATTGCTTAAAAAAGTCAATAAAATTGTGCATCCAGCCGTTCGTAAAGACTATAAAAAATGGAGACAAGAACAGTCTGCAATATATACTTTGCAGGAATCGGCTTTAACATTTGAAATTAAAGCAGACAAACATGTTGATGCCGTTATTTTAGTTTATGCTCCTGAAGCCTTATTGATTAAACGTAGTATGGCTCGCGGAAATGTATCAGAGGAAGCAGTCAGATCAAGGCTATCAAAACAAATGGACCAAGAAAAAAAGAGAAAAAAAGCTGATTACATCATAGATAACAGTTTGGGCGTAAGCCTTATAGATCAGGTGGTACACCTACATAATCAATTTTGTGCTGAGATAAAGAAAAAAGGTAATAAGTACCATAAATAATAGACTTCATTACTGTATAATTATTTCAAATAACTTTCAACTCATTGCTTTTAATTTTACTACATTTGGCAAAAAAAGTAACAAATGGAAAAGACGCTTTCTTCTCAAGATTTAATGAAAATAGAAGATCAATATGGAGCCCATAATTATCATCCACTTCCAGCAGTACTCGCAAAAGGTGAAGGCGTATATGTGTGGGATGTGGAAGGTAAAAAATATTATGATTTCCTTTCAGCTTATAGCGCTGTAAATCAGGGTCATTGCCATCCTAGAATTATCAACGCATTGAAAGAACAAGCTGAAACGTTAACCTTAACATCTAGAGCGTTTTACAATGACAAACTTGGACCTTACGAAAAGTACATGAGTGCGTATTTTCAATACGACAAAGTTTTACCCATTAATTCAGGTGTAGAAGCAGTTGAAACTGCTTTAAAATTATGTAGAAAATGGGCGTATGAGAAAAAAGGAATTCCAACCAATAAAGCAAAGATTTTATTTGCTTCAGGAAACTTTCATGGACGAACTCTAGCTGTCATTTCAGCGTCTACCGATCCTTCAAGCACAACTGGATTTGGACCCTATATGCCTGGTTATGATGTCATACCCTATAATGATTTAGAAAAACTTGAAGAAGCGTTACAACAAGAAAATGTTGCTGGCTTTATAGTAGAACCTATACAAGGTGAGGCAGGGGTATTTGTACCTGATGAAGGCTATCTAAAAAAAGCATCTGAATTGTGTAAAAAATACAATGCATTGTTTATTGCAGATGAAGTGCAAACAGGAATTGCTCGAACAGGACGATTACTTGCAACTTGTGGCAATTGTTCTTGCGAAAAATCATGTGGTCATCAACCGGAAGTAAAGCCAGACATATTAATATTAGGAAAAGCATTGTCAGGTGGTGTTTTCCCTGTTTCTGCTGTACTAGCAAATGATGACATCATGTTGTGCATAAAACCAGGTGAACATGGATCAACATTCGGGGGAAATCCTTTAGCTTGTGCAGTTGCAATTGCTGCTTTAGAAGTGATTAAAGATGAACAATTAGCAGAAAATGCTATGAAACTTGGTCAAGTATTCCGTTCTCGTATGCAATCCTTAGTTGACAAAAGTGATCTTGTAAATCTCGTGAGAGGAAAAGGTTTATTGAATGCAATTGTAATAAATGACACAGAAGATAGTTCAACTGCTTGGGACATATGCGTTGCATTAAAAGAAAATGGACTTTTGGCAAAACCAACACATGGAAACATTATCCGATTTGCACCTCCGCTTGTCATTACAGAAGAGGAAATCCATGCTTGTTGTGACATTATAGAAACGACAATCTTACAATTTAAAAAGTAAAGATAGAAAGCCTGATCATTGTGATCAGGCTTTTCTTTTTATTGGTCAGTGACCACCATCTGATAGGTTATACCATGTTTTTCCTCAAAAAGAACCTCTTTCCCTTGTTTAAGAAAGGCTATGGTTGATTGATTGTAATGTCGAACTGTAATCAATTGTAAATGCTCTCTTTCTTTGATATCAAAATCATAACTCATTTCTTCTTTCAGATAATTCAATCTTTCTCTTTCAGCTGTAACACATACGATAAAACTTATGGCAGTATTACGCATCATATTTACTCTGATCCTATAATGATTGAACTTCCTAAACAACATTGACAAGTGCCTTTCTGCTATAAATGAAAAATCTTTAGAAGAAAATTCAAGTAGGTATTGATGATCTGCAACGACGATCATAGGAGGATACAATTGACCTCCTTTAGAATCAATTGTGGTGCCAGTAGCTTCTTTATGAACGAAGGAACGCACATGTAGCGGAATCTCTTTTCTTTGAATTGGTTGAATAGTCTTAGGATGAATAACTTGTGCTCCATAATATGTCATTTCTATCGCTTCACGGTAAGACAATTGAGGTATTAAAGTAGCATTTGGAAAACGTCTCGGATCTCCAGTAAGCACACCATCAACATCTTTCCA
This sequence comes from Saprospiraceae bacterium, assembly GCA_020627825.1. Taxonomy (GTDB): domain Bacteria; phylum Bacteroidota; class Bacteroidia; order Chitinophagales; family Saprospiraceae; genus JAHDFB01. The sequence continues at coordinate 19,133 of JAHDGD010000006.1, read as the reverse complement.
TACTGTCATATTATCTGCATCTATACAATAACTTATGATAGCAGCAGAATAATCCGACCCTTCCCTTCCCAAAGTTGTCGTTCGTCCATCCCTTGTACTCGCAATAAAACCTTGAGTGACGAGTATATTATGTGTTGAAGAGTGCCTTCTTACAGCTTCTTGAATAGCAGATTCAGTTTCTCTCCATTGAATATTTGCGGAACGAAAACGCTCATCAGAACGAAACATTTTTCGAGCGTCTAACCATTTGGACGAAAGTCCCATTTCTATTAATTTAGAAACTACGATTGTAGTGGACATCAACTCTCCTTTGGAGATGAGTTGATCGTAAAATTCATCTCCGTTATTCCTATTATAGTTGTATATAATTTCACGTCCTTCACTCTGATATTCTTCAAGAAATACCAATGCATGTTCATCTGCACCCAAAGCAGTTGCCATTTCTTTATGTTTTTTGCATAAAGCATCCCATTTTTCAACAGCAATTTCAAGTTCTTTCTCGAAAATAATTTCTTCTATCGCATTTGTTGTTTTACCTAAAGCTGATATAACAACTACTACTTTCTCTTTTTCTGCTTTTAAGATACCACAAACATTGAGTATATTGTCGACTGTAGATACCGAAGCACCTCCAAATTTATAAACCTTCATGAATTAAAATTTCTGAATTTCTTTATATACAAGTTCCATCGGCAAGCCCATAATATTGGAATAAGAACCCTCTATTTTATTGATTTTTACATAGCCTATCCAGTCCTGAATACCGTAGGCACCTGCTTTATCAAATGGCTTATAATGCTCTATGTAATATGTTATTTCTTCATTTGTAAGTTCTTCAAAATAGACCTTTGAATGACCAGTAAACGTATGTTGCTTGTGTGCATCAAACAATGTAACCCCTGTAAATACATCATGTTGTTCCCCGCTCATAGAGGCTAACATTCGTTTAGCTTCTTCCATATTTTTGGGTTTCCCCAAAATGTGCCCTTTAAGGTGAACGATCGTATCCGCTACTAATCCCACTTCATTGTTTTTTAAAATAGCTAAGTAAGCCTTTGCCTTTTTTGTCGAGATAAAAGCTGCAATCTCACTTGGTTGAAGTGTTTCTGGAAAAGATTCATCGACATCTATCGATTCTTTCCTAAATTGATAACCAGCTTCCTTCAATAAAAAGGATCGACGCGGTGACTGTGAACCAAGTAAAATGGGATTTTTAGGAAACATATTTTTTTCTGCAAACTTACGTATTCCTTTAAAAGTGACTCGATTTATTTATTACAAATACCATATTTTATTTCTATATTTCAGTTCCATAAGACATAAAATGTAGACATGATTAAAATCTCTTTAAGTGGTTTTTGCCTTTTCCTTTTTCTTTGGTTGTTTTCTAGCGTTTTATTAAACGGCCAAGAACGAATTGTACAGTATGATGTTGACATCAAAGTGCATAAAAACAGAAGTCTTGATATTACGGAGTATATTAAAGTCAATGCAGAAGGTTTTCACATTAGACGAGGTATTACAAGAGACTTACCCACAAAAAGAATTTTGGGAAGTCATGGCAGACAAACTGTTTTTTATGACATTAAGAATATCGAAAAGGATGGAAAAGAAGTACCATTTAAAAAAGAAGATATTCAAGAAGGAATTATATTGTACATAGGAGATCCGAATGCACAGTTGAATACCGGTTTACACGATTATAAAATAGAATATACGGTAAAAAATCAGATTGCCTTTTTTGAAGAATATGAAGAACTTTACTGGAATGCAATAGGCACAAATAATATGTTTGCTATCGATAATGCAAACATCACAATTCATTTTCCAGAACAGTCAACCATTGAAGAAACGCATATTTATACTGGTAGATATGGGGAACAAAGAGAACAAGTTGGTGTTCAAACTGATCACAATACGGTAGAATTACAATCTATAGAGTCTTTATTACCCTATGAAGGGGTCACTGCAAGTGTAATCTTATCAAGTGGTAGTTTTGATAAACCAAGTTTTTTTCAAAGGCGATTTACCATCACATTATTGTTGATGTCTTTGGGAATTTTACTAGCTTATTTTTATACCACATGGAACAGGTATGGTCGAGACCCTAAAATCGATGATGTAGGTCCCGTTTATGAACCACCTGATGATTTATCTCCTGCTGCTTGCGGATACATCCTTTCTGGTTACAATCAAAATCGACTTGCTGTTGCAAGTATAGTCGATTTAATGCAAAAAGGACATCTTGACATTGAATATCTTGAAGGTAGAGGAATCCTCAAATCTGGAGGTGGATTTACAATCAAAAAAGGAAGGCCATCAGGAATTCAATATGATGAGCAAAGGCAACTTTTTAATACTTTGTTTCGTAGAAAAGCTACACAAACATTGAATGGAACATATAATGCTGACTTAGCGCCTGCTTTCAAAAAACATAATGCATCTCTAGCAAAACAATTAAGGGCTTTTTTGGACGAAGGAAACAATACAAAGTTTCTATTCTTACCTATAGTATGGGTAATTGCTACTACTATTTTATTGGTTGTATCTTATACGTATGAACCATACACAGAAATAGCTAAACTACCTATCTTAATTTTATATCCTATTTTTTCATTGATTTTATTCTTTATTTATGGCTGGTTGATTAGACAACCTACTAGGGAAAAACTCATTTTAAAAGCAAAGATTAAAAGATTAAAAGACTATTTATCTTGGACAGAACAAGATTTTGTAGAAGGATATGACATGGATATGAGAGATATCGAACATTTTGAATCTTTATTACCATACGCTTATGCCTTAGGAGTTGCGGATCAATGGCAAAGTTCATTTGAGTCCGTAATAAAAGAAACACTAGAAGGAAGATCAAACTATTGGTTTTACAGTACTCCATATTTTTACAACCATTTCCCAAGAACAATGACATCAAGTTCTACACCTCCTCCGAGTAGTGGAGGATCTGGTGGAGGCTTCTCAGGCGGCGGCGGAGGAGGCTTCTCCGGTGGTGGTGGAGGTGGCGGCGGCGTTGGAGGCTGGTAAACTCTTTTCTTACATAACAATGAAAATTTAACAATGCGTACAATTTACCTATCATTAATAATTCTTAGTACTTTATCACTTCAATCATGCTTCAATTATTTAAATTTAAATGAAGCAGCTAGTTTAGGCAAAGGATTTAACTCCATTCAAGCTGAAGTAGAAGGCGATTTTTTCATTGAACAAGGCATGTCTGGTGGATGGGCTTCTGTAGAGGTTCTTTATGCCCGAGGTATAACGGATGACCTAGATCTGGGTATAAACTTAAATACGAATGGTTCAATCGGACTGCACAGTAAATATCAATTTTTGGATGGTCAGTCAAAGTTATCGGTTGGGCTCGACGCTAAATATCTTATAATATCTGAAAATGTATGGGAGACAATACCTACCGTTTATTACTCACATCAATTCGGAAAAATTAAACTTCTTGTAAATCCAGCAGTAAAGGTGGGAAATTCGTTCAACAACCAAGTATATGCAGCTCCTACATTATCGACAGGCATACAATTTGGATCCCTGCCTCTTACTCTAGGCTATGTAATTACCCATGTACCAGAGTTATCACTCCAAAACGGCAATGAGAATGGAACAATCTTTCATGGTTTTGGCATAAACTATAATTTTAAATTTTAAGTTCTTTTTACTTAGTGTACTAAAACTTTGCAACTGGATGATGAACCAGTTCTCCATTTTCCAATGTAAATAAACCACCTGAACACCCTACCCACAATCTTGACTGTGAGTCCATCAGTATACTTTGGATGGGATACATAGACTTGTTTTGGAATTCAAATCTAGAAAACTCATTGCCATCAAAAGTATAGAGCCCTTTATTTGTGGTGCTGATCCATATATGACCATCCGAAGACTTATAGATGCAATAAACATCCGCATTGTAAAGTCCTTCCTTATCATTGAAATGTCTAACATGTTGGTCGGAAATTAAAGACAAGCCTCCTTTTCCTTCTGTAAAATCAGACGGATGATCTCGTTCTACTACTCGAGTTCCTATCCAGAATTGTTCTTTGTTATCTCTACTTAATGCCATTACATTACTAGATAACAACCCATCAGATTCATTAATAAACTCAAATGTATCTTGAGTATACTTGCAAATTCCATAACCATCCCTTGCAATCCAAATAGCTCCATTCGCATCTTCGACAATCTGTGTCACCCAATTCATGGTAGTCTGGTAGGATTCTAAGGAAATATCAGGAGGTATAGGCAGATCAAATGTTTTAAAATGCATGCCATCAAAGATTCGCACACCTGCCCAACTTCCTATCCACAAATTACCATTAGTATCAAATGTAATACATGAAATTCTTGATTCATCAGGAGAACCATTAGTCAGATAATTTTCAAAGGTATTGCCATCAAATTTGGACAAGCCATTTTGGGTAGCGATCCAAATATTACCTTTAGTATCTTCTTCGACGTCCACACATGCATTGCTAACTAAACCATCAAGATCTGTATAGTATATCAATTGAGAACCATCAAATTTTGCAATTCCTTTTGAAAGTGTTGCAAACCATATATTCCCTTTTGAATCTTCAAAAATATCCACTACATATTGGCCAACTTTTTCATCGATTTGTGAAAAATAATCATTCAACTCCAATGTATTGTTTGTAAAACTTTCACTCCCATCAGACTTGGTTGGCTTACATTGAACAAGAAGGCCAAAAGTGATAATGATTGCCATTAAACGCATTGTTCTATTTTTTATGAAAGGTAAAAATCTTTATCCTAGTGTTTTATATATCTTTACTTTTTATTCTTAAAAATATATACAATGAGGTCTTTTTCTCTATTTCTCTTCTCAATGTGCATCTTACTTTTTAATTGTAAATCAAGTAATAGTATGGAATCTACTGTCTCATTTCTTGGAAGTTCTATAGAATTTGCAAGCAAGACCGAAGCCGCTCAACTTTTAGGGACTAGCGATGCATTTTCTGAATCAATGAGTGCATTTGACTTTTCAGCAAAAAATGAAAATCCATTTAAAAACACAGAAAAAGACTATCTATTATTTGCTGCTGAACAAGCTAAAGAATGGAGTACTAGCGACATCAATGACACAAAGGAAGTCATGAAGAAAATCGAAGAAAAAGTCTTAAAGCTCGGATTGAAGTTAAAACTTCCCAATACCATAACACTTGTTTTGTCGACTTGTGCAGAAGAAGGAGGAGCTGAAGGCTATACACGTGAAAACTATATTGTTTTTAAAAACAAACCAAGCGAACATCTTTTCTTACATGAATTATGGCATATCATTTCTCGTGAAAATCAAAGTTTACGAGATGCTGCATATGAAATTATAGGTTTTAAAAAAACAGGAAGAATTCAATTTCCTGCTGAATTGGAATCCCTTCGGATAACAAATCCAGATGCTCCATTTATTGAACATACTATAGATGTTGAGATTGGCGATGAAACAAAAGAAGTTGCTATCTGCACAATGGCTTCAGCCCCATATTCAGAAGGCAGCTTTTTTAAGTATTTAATGATCGTTTTATACGAAGCTACTTCAATTGATGGGCAGATGACATTAATTTCTTCTCCACCTTATGCTATTGATAAAGTCCAAGGTTTTAGAGAAAAAATCGGTAACAATACGAATTACATCATCCATCCTGAAGAAATTACAGCTGAACATTTTACCATGATGGTGATGGAAAGTGATGTAAAATCACAACAACAAATAGATGAGTTGAAAGCTTTACTTCAGAAATAACAAGGTCAAGTGACACCATTGAATCGACCCAATCTATTTATACTAGGAGCTGCTAAATGTGGCACAACCAGTCTTCATGATTGGTTGAACCAACATCCTCAGATTTTCATGTCAGCTATAAAAGAACCAAGTTTTTATTGCTCACTTTTTCAAGTAGTAAATAACGAAAAGGCCTATTTTAAGTTATTCGATCAATCAAAAGACGAACTGTATAGAGGTGAATCCTCACACGCTTACTTAACTGATCCTTCAGTTCCAGAAGTACTTTCACGTCTTTATCCCCACGCTAAATTCATCCTTATCCTAAGAAATCCCGCAGACCGAGCACACTCTTTATACCTCCACATGAAAAGACATCTTCATGAACATGCTCCTACCTTCGAAAAAGCATTGCAAATGGAACCAAATAGAATCAATGAAGACTTTATGGAATCCAATGGTCAATATTATCATAACTTTTTATATTTCAACTCTGGACTGTATGGAAGACAAATTAATCGCTACCTTTCTTATTACAGAAAAGATCAATTTCTTTTCTTACACCATTCCGAATTGCAAACTCCTGAAATCTTGATGAAAAAAATCACGCAATTTCTTTCATTAGACTGTTATCCATCCTATGACTTCTCAAGACTAAATACTGGTTATACGATCCGTTTTCGGTTTGTAGAAAAACTGCTTTGGAGTAGATATTTAACAAAAGGTATATTACATCATTTAGGATTTCAGTCCCTATTAAAACGCTTTAATCACATCTCCCCCTCTCCTATTAAACCAGAAACACGGCACAAACTAATGATCCAATATAAAGATGATTTAAAAGAAGTCAAACGGATAACAGGGCTAGAACTGTAAACGATTACGTATACATGTAAGGCTCTATCAGAAAAAAGAGGATACCAATAACCATCAGCACCTTGTACATTTTTTGTATCGATTTAAAGTCCTTTGGGGCCCCACCCTTATTTATCCTCAACATTTGCCAAAATAATACAATAGAAAGTAAACCTATAAATCCAACCCAATAGATTCTTCCCGCCTCCCATAAAACATAAGCAAAACCCAAAGAAAAAAGAATGGTCACCAAATGAAAAAAATGTACCAATACTTTTGTTTTAGTCAAGCCTGCACTTACAACAAGCGTCCTACAATGTAAGGTCCGATCTCCTTCCACATCTTCCATATCTTTTACAATCTCGCGCATTAAGGATAACATAAATGCCATGGCTGTGTAATAGATAACTGGTAAAAATAAATCCTTAAAATGCTCGGTTTCATACGTGATATATATTGAAAATCCAGGAGCTAATACAATCAATACGGCGGCAGAAGACAATAATGCAACAACAACATTTCCTATGAGTGGCTTGCATTTCCATCGTTTACTATAGTGCAATAAAACCAGCCAAGTAAGGATATAAATTGGTGTAAATAATAGCTCATTTAATCGAAAAGAAACATACACCACTAAAATTAACCCCATAATAAACAAGCTTTTATATACAAACATCCATTTCTTAGGCTGCTGTAGAACGCTGTGTGGTTTATTAATTTTATCAATTTCGATATCAAAAATATCATTTATGATATATCCTCCCGCTACCACTATACAAGTAATTAAGGTAATCAGAAGGTAATAAATAAACGGAGGATAATTTTGTAATGGATCTCCTATCGAAATAGGTAATACATATGCAACATAGACTAACAATTGCGTCAATACTATGATGACCATGTTGACAGGACGTATCCGTGCTAGCCATCTCATGCTTTATCGGGCTGAAACCAATTATCTTGAAGTCTAAGGACTGTCTCAATTACTTCACGAACACAACCTTTTCCACCTTTTTTTTCGGTGATGATATGGGAAATTTCTTTAATTTCTGGCACTGCATCGTTCGGACAAGAAGCGATTTTCACTGCTTTCATGACACTATAGTCAGGGACATCGTCTCCCATGTATAATGACCGTTCAGCATCTAAACCTTCATTAGCCACTAAGTCTTGAAATAAGGATAATTTATCGTGGATACCTAAGTAGATATGCTCAATGCCCAATTTTGCTAAACGTTGTTTTACCCCTTGTGATCTACCACCAGTTATGATAAAAATTTTATACCCTTTATCAAGAGCCCATCTTAAGGCGAACCCATCCTTAGCATGCATCGAACGCAATAATTCATCATGCTCTGTAACCAACAATGTACCATCAGTAAGTACACCATCAACATCGAAAATAAAAGTATGTATAGAAGTTAGTTGCTTTAAAACATTCATTATCACTGATTATCACGCCATTCATAGACCCATTTAGCTTGAATTTGCTCAAGGTGGCCTTCGTTAGAATCTTCTCTTTTTCCCTCAAAAGTATCAATTTCAAGAATCCAATCCAGTAAGTCTGTAAATCGAATTCTGTAAATCTGGCTTTCGCCAAATTCGTCACCGAAACGGTCGTACAGCTTCATGGCTATATCTTCATGATCAGCCCAACCTATCGGCATATCGTCAAAGTCTTTAAAACTCATTTATTTAATGTTCGTGTCCTATAATTTGATCCTGATCTGGAATGGTGACTTCTATTTCGGCTTTTTCATCCAGAATTACCGCTTGACATCCTAGTCTTGATTCAAGACGTGGATTGATTGCCCTGTCAATAAAATCCTCTTCTTTATCAGAAATCTCTTCTAAAAATTCTTCTCCTGCTTCTACATAAATGTGACATGTGCTACAAGCACACACTGCACCACAATTATGATTCAAATGCACATCATTGTCTTCTGCAATCTCCAGGATACTATATCCTTCTTCTGCATTCTCCACAATTTTTTGTGACAATTCTTTATTTTCAAAGTTAAAGATAACTTTTGCCATGTATTCCTTTAATTTAGCTCAAATGTAGGTTATATCATCGCTAATAACAAGTGCTTTATTTATTAGTTTCAAAAGTTCGATATTTCATGAATTGTAATTACCTTTTTTTCAATATTCAATGAGAAGCACGGCATCGTCTAAATAATTTATATATATTAGTTGTAGTTCTAAACCCAATTAACGGTTTATCCTGTTTATCCTTATATAAGAGGTGCCAACAGGAAACCCTACATTCTATGAACATATGGAACAACAAGAACAAGAGAAAGAATTTAAACCATTCAAATTTAGAGAGTTAAAAGTATATAGCTCCACAGAATGGTTGGCTGGGAATAAAAAGAAATATAGGCAGGTATTTGATGCAAAAGATACGGGATATGTCTATGCTGAATTATCTTTTTACAACAAGTATTATGATCAGAAAGTATGGCAAGTTGAGGTAGAACTCAGGTGTTATCAGCTTAAAAAGAACGATAAAGTATTATGTAAATTAAACTTTAAGCGTAAAGTGTCTAAGTTTGACAACATCGTATATTTTAGAGAAGGATGGGGCAATAAAAAAGATGGCGTTTTTTGGAAAAAGGGTGCTTATTTCTGGGAAGCTAGGATAAATGGAGAAATTGTTGGGTCCAAGTATTTTTACATCATCGACAGTAAATCAGCACCGGACAAAAAGCTTCTTCAGCTCAAGTCATTGCGTCTTTATGAAGGTCAGTATGACGATGTAAATGAAGACGATAGAATTTACATGAAATCCTTCAATTCAGAGGAAACACGTTACATTTACCTTGAAATGAGATTTAACAATCTATTCAGGTCGATGGAGTGGCAAGGTGAGTTTTTTGCAAAATTCTTCAATCAAAATCGAGAATTAAAAGGTCAGGTTACCCGTCTTCGAAAAATCAAGCTAGGTGAGGAAAGTTTTATTTTAACGGCTGGCTGGGGAAGTAACGTAAAAGGCTCATGGAAGCCGGGAAATTATCAAGTTGATTTATTATTTCTTGACAAACTCCTCGCTACTATACCTTTTGAAATAGGAGATAATCAAGAGGAAGGAGAACCGAACATTCAATTAACGCCGAATTTTCCCTTGATCGAACACGAACCTGATGTTCTTGATGATGAAACCTTTGAAGATATCATGATTCGATTTAATCAGTTGATCGGTCTGGATGATATAAAACAACAAGTTGCTGATCATGCGAAGTATATTAAATTTCTCAATTTAAGAAAAGAAAAAGGCTTTAAAGATGATGATGGCATCAATGTACATTCTGTGTTTTCGGGAAATCCTGGAACGGGTAAAACAACAGTAGCTAGACTATTGGGGGTACTTTATAAAAAAATGGGCCTCCTATCCAAAGGTCATGTCCATGAAGTTGATCGTGCTGATTTAGTAGGAGAATACATAGGACAAACTGCTCCTAAGGTAAAAGAACAGATCGAAAAAGCTCGAGGAGGTGTCTTATTTATTGATGAGGCATACGCATTAGCAAGGTCGAATGATGATTCCAAAGATTTCGGAAGAGAGGTCATTGAAATACTAGTGAAAGAAATGTCCAATGGGCCAGGTGACATGGCTGTAATTGTGGCGGGTTACCCCAAAGAGATCAAACATTTTGTCGACTCGAATCCTGGGTTAAAATCAAGATTCAAACACTACTTCGAATTTAAAGATTACTTACCTCAAGAATTATCGGAAATAGCGGTTTATTCAGCCGATAAAAAAGAAGTATCTTTTGCCCCAAAAGCAAAAAAGCTGATTGATCGAATCATTGTAAATGCGTTTCGAAATCGAGATAAGAGTTTCGGGAATGCGCGTTTTGTAAATGATTTAATTGACAAAGCCAAAATCAATATGGGGCTGCGTGTCATGGATACAAAGAACCCTGAAAAGCTTGACAAAAAAGCTTTATCAAATATTTCCGTAACAGATGTTCAGAAAATAGATATTGCAAAACAGAAATACATCCCGAATATTCCTGTAGATGTTGAATTCCTAGAAGAAAGTTTAGCCGAATTAAATGCGCTGATCGGGATAGATAACATAAAAAAAGAAATTCAAGAGTTAGTTAGTATTGTTCAGTTCCATAAATCAAATGGACGTAATGTATTAAATAATTATTTTTTACATACTGTATTTGTAGGAAATCCAGGAACAGGAAAGACAACGGTTGCGCGAATCTTGACAAAGATTTACAAAGCACTAGGGATTCTAGAGCGTGGGCATATGGTAGAAACTGATCGACAAGGATTGGTTGCGGGATTTGTGGGGCAAACAGCTATGAAAACTGCAGAACGAATTGATGAAGCGATGGGTGGTGTTTTATTTATTGATGAGGCTTACGCGTTGAGTAATTTCAATGGCCTTCAAGGTGATTATGGAAATGAAGCCATTCAAACTATTCTTAAAAGAATGGAAGATCAACGAGGTGAATTTTTCGTTTTTGTTGCAGGCTATCCTGACAATATGGATAAATTTTTAAAAGCCAATCCTGGTTTAAACAGTCGATTTGATAAAGTTTTACGTTTTGATGATTACGAGCCACAAGAATTACTTGAGATAGCCAATAAGATGATTGATGAGCAAGGCTATAAAATTACTCCTACTGCTAAAAGACAATTAACAGAATTGATTGTAGAAATGCACACAAAACGAGACAAGTATTTTGGGAATGCTCGCGCAATGCGAAACATCATTCTTGACCTTATTAAATTCCAGAATCTGAGAAATGCCAAAGCTAAAACTAAAAAATCAAGTCATGCCATTACACTGGATGATGTAAATGAAATGAAAAAAATCATGGAAGAGGACAAAGGGTTAAAAAGAGCTTCTATAGGCTTTAAAAGGAATTAAACCTGCATTATGTATTAGAACTTCGTGATCAGACCTAAAATACCAAAGAAATAACAAATTTCATGAATGAGTCATAGTTTCCACTATAGTGAGTGAGAAAAAGTTAGCAAAGCCTTTATTTTAAAGGCAATTTAGGTCATATTAGATTATCTATTGCACAATGCGAGTTTAATTAAGAAAAGGATAATCTTTGTAAAAAGTCTGTCTTTTTAGTTCTGCTCATTGGAATTTGTGAACCATCTTTAAGGATAAGATACCCTCCGTCGGTTTTAATATATTTTGCAATTTTCTTTATATGGATCGTATGCGAATTGTGCACACGCACTAATTCATGTGAATCAATAAGCTCAATGACTTTTTTCATTGTTTTCGATACTAATATTTTGCCCCCATTATCAAAATAAATTTTACAATACGCACCATCTCCTTCTAAACGCAATATAGATTTCTTTTCGATAAATTGAAACCCGTCTTTTACCGGAACAGCAGCAATAGATTCTTTTTCAGTCTTCTCTATTCTTGATAAAACATCTGCTACATCATATAACGTATCTTCTCTCTTTTTTCTCTCAATTTTACGAACTGCATCAACTAGATCCTCTTCTAATATTGGTTTGAGTAGATAATCTATGGCATTGACCTTAAAAGCTTGAATTGCATAAACATCATAAGCAGTCGTGAAGATTATATAGGAAGAAATTTCTCCTAGCTCTTTCAACATTTCAATACCTGTTTTGTCAGGCATATCAATGTCAAGAAATACAACATCTACTTGGTTACTTAAAATGAGTTGCTTGCCAGCAGCTGCATTTTCAGCCTCTCCTATAACTTCTATGTGCTCACAATACCATTCGAGTTGCTTTTTCAATGAAGATCTACAACGACTTTCATCATCAATAATGAGTGCTTTCAATTTTGGTTTCATGCTTCTTGGGGTTAAAGGATTTTTTAATTCTAAGTATAACTTTTGTTCCTGAAGGATTATCAAGATCTATAATTTCAGTTGAGGCTTCCACATCCATTGTTTGGTTTATGAGATGTAATCGTTCAGAGGTAATAGACATTCCGTAAGATTTTCCATTTTTATGTTTAACTCTTTGTCTTTTATTTGCTTCACTTCTGCCTATTCCATCATCTTGAATGACAACATGAAGAAATGTTTTTTTATCGAAAATATGCAATGATATGGCTCCACCCTTAGGCTTTGGTGAAAGACCATGCTTGATGCTATTTTCTATATATGGCTGTAGTATCATAGAAGGTATAAGCAACTGCTCCTGATCAATATGTTCATCTACTTCAACCGTATAAAAGATCTTATCATTTAAGCGCAGATTCTCCATTTCAACATAAAGCGATAAAGCATCGAGTTCTCGTTTAAGGGAAATCATTCTTTCTTTTGAATTATTTAAGATCATTCTCATAAGATGAGAAAACTTAGTGAGATATTTTGATGCAGTTTTGGGATCTTCGTGCATGATGAAATCATTAATAGAGCTTAAACAATTGAATAAAAAATGAGGATTCATTTGTGCTCTAAGGGCACTTAATTCTTTGTTTAGTACCTTTAATTCTAGACTTTTCTGAAGTTGTTTCGTTTCATGTAAAGAGATTTCTCTTTTTCTTTTTTGGGTTTGAACCCAAAAATAAAAGAGAAAACTTATCAATAACAACAGTAATAAACCACTCAAAAATAGAAGCATTATAAAACGATTCTGGGACTCCAATTCCTTTCTTTGGGCTACTAAAAGTGCATTTTCTTTTTCAAGTTTATAAGACGTTAATTGATCATTGATTTGGACTAGGGCTATATTTAATCCTTCGTCCTTTTCAGATTTTGCTTTACTTACTCTTTCCAAAAAATAAAAACCCTGTTTGTAATCACCTGATGCTTTAGCCACATCAGCCTGAAACTTCCATATTTTTGCATCCATGGATAGTTGATGCACGGAATTTAATGTACTTAATTGGTCAAGGAATTTCCTTGATTCTTCATACTGATTTTTTTGAATCTGCATCTCTACTAATAAAAGTAGTGCATCAGCTTCTTGTCTTGGTTTTTTAGCTTTTCTTGCAATCTCTATCGCTTCTATAGCTTCTTTGAACGCTCTTTCCTTATTACTATTGCTATACAAAATGCGTGCATAAAGTGTTTTATATGATGACAATCTACTAGAGTCTTTTCTCTGGCTTTCAAGTTGTAATACACTTTCGATGATTTTATTTGCCTCCTTAAGATTCCCCATAGCTGATAAAACCCGCGCCTTCATCGCCTTACATCGATTTATTTCATATGCATTTTGTAACGATGTGGCATAGGTCTCGCATTCTTTGCACTTATTTAAGGCTTTTTCTTTTTCATTTACTGTTAAAAATAGTTCAGAAAGTGTAGCCAAATTGCTGCACATCCCTTTCAGATTATCTGTCTTTTTATCAATGCGGATGGTTTGATTTAAATAATATATAGCAGAATCTAACTGATGCAGTTTTGCATAGGTATTGTATAGACCGTAATAGATATCTGCAGATTCTTTTCGTGTACTTTGTTTAGAGAAGAATAATGCCTCTCGCAAGATATTTAAGGCATCTATATTCTTTCCTTTATCCGTAAGGACATATGCTGCATTCCCCAAGTTGCTCGCTACTTGATCATTTCGCCCTTTGTATTTTGCTTCTTCAGCAGCAGCTTTATAATAAAAAAATGAACTGTCTAGTTGATTTTTGTAATAAAATACATCAGCTAAAATGGACAAAGACAAAATCGAACGGTCATCATCCACCTTCCGTAACGGAGTACATATTTTTCTGGCTTCTTCTATAGAAAGCATGGCATTTGATTCCATAATTTCCAGAGCCACATTATAGGCTTCTTTATCCGTAGTAGCCTGAGCATATGCCTGAATCAAGTTTTCGGTTTTTTGGGCTTGAGCCCAAAAAATAAAAGGGTAAAAAAGGACTACGAAAAGATGGAATAAACGCATGCATCAAAGATAATGACAATTTATGTTTTACTCTTGAATAGTGAATTCGACTTCATAGATATAACTATAACCTGAACTATCAGTATCCGAATAGGTACTTATGGATAAATAGTAGTTGTAAGCATCATTATCTATTATATGATGATTTGACTCAGGTGTATCATCTGTAAGCAGAGTATGATTCATATAAACAGTAGAACCTGAATCAATCTCATATATGGTTTCAGGTGAAAAAGAATACCTAGGAATTCTTCGTAGATAAACCCTTGCGAAATTAGAACTTGATTGATTAATAAGAATTGCATGCATAGCTGTAATAGTTGCCCCATCTTCAAAATCAACTCCAATAGTACCAACACTATCTCCAAATTCATTATTATACAGTAAACCATCGTAAGTATAACTAGCTATTCTTTTGCTATAATTCCCCCCCATCGATATTTTACCATCTGTTCCTATCCTTAAGTTTTTTTCATGAGAGGGAGCATACTGTGGAAGATAAAGATCGCCATCTTTTATATGAAGCACTGCGCCATATGCTTGATCTGAAATGGTTAATCGATCTGATCCTTTATCATATGTAATATCATATTCAGTTGCTCCTCCTGAATTAAATTTCACCTGAGGATTCAAGTCGTTGACAATAACTTGTCTTGCTGTCAGTTCATCGTTAACAAGAACCTCATCATTCACCGTCAAGTCGTCATTGACACTGAGATCATTAAAAATGTTTACCTCTTTTGTAACAAAATCACCACGGATCAAAGGATCACTTGTATTTGAATTTGAAATATACAATTGATCACTACCTGTTTCAAACCTCCCTGCCTCATAGCCTATGAATACATTTCCGCTTCCATTGTTAAGATTGCCAGCATTATAACCTATGAATACATTTTCCGAACCATTGGTTACTAAAGAACCACTTGCGCCGCCCAACATGGTATTTCTACTGCCCGAAGTAAGTGCTTCTCCTGCCGAAATTCCATATAGACTATTGTAAGCACCTGATACCATTTGTTTTGCGGCTTGCTCTCCTACAGCAGTATTTCCACCTATACCTATGGTTTGATTTGACCCAGCATCTTTACCTATGTAAAGATTGTTAGCTGTAGTGCTTATTCTTTTACCATCGTAAATTAATTGATTGGCAATACCATTTACCTGAAAGATGAGGGAATCAGTACCTCCTTCATGCATAGAAATCTTCGTGTCATTATCCGCATCGTTCATTTCCATAAACGATCTCCACCCCATTCCATCATATCCTGAAAATGAATTTCCATCCCATCGCAAAACGCCAGCTTCAGGAGTGATTGCATCATCCCCTATTTTTAATTTGCCATTAACCTGAAGAGCTTGTGTAGGATCTCCAGTTTGCATCCGAACTCCTACCTTTCCTACATCATCCATCTTTAACGTAGGATATGCAACATAAGGACCGCCAAATGGAAATTGTTTCCCCCATCCTGTATGGAATTCTGTTACAGTAGGATAAAATAAAATCCCTTGATCAAATCTTCCTTCTCGATATATAGCTTGCAAAAAAGGCATATTATTACCTGGGATAATATAAATTCCAGTGCTGTCTTCACTTTCGAGTAACATATCAGTGTTGGAATCACCTTCTGTATAGAGATGCAAAAATTCATTTGGCGAATCTGTGCCTATTCCTACATTTTGAGCTGATAGAAATGAAATGTAAAATAAAAAGGAACTTAAGATTAATAATTGTTTCAACATTGGTTTTTCTTTTAAAGCTACCAGTAGATTGAAAATATTTCAATGTAGAATTGGTACTTTACAGATTTCAGTTGGTAAATGGTATTAAAAAAGCAACTTGTTAAAATGAGATATTAAAGTATACCCCCATTTTGTGCCAGTTTTTACTTGTTTTCAGACTCTTAAGTTCTATTACTTTTGGGCTTAAGCCCAAAAAGCCAACAAAACAAACAACATGCATTTAATATTGAATGCAAAACAATAAATTGCACATACCACCTAAAAGTGTCTTTGCTATTAACATTTTAGATATATAGCAACTTTTATTTGCTTCTAAATGCTTAAAATCTTACCTTTTAGTTTTAGTCAAAAAATTCAAGATATATGAAAAAATCAGTACTCCTCCTCTCTTTCTGTATGTACTTTTTGAATTTCTCAATAGCTCAGATTATACATCAAGACTTCGGTGAAGGGCTTACCATCTCACTAAATGAGAATGTAGCATTGGATATTAATCAAGATGCTGAAATAGATTTATATGTGAATCAATATGAAAATGAACTTGGTTTCACCCCAGTATTTTTCTTGGGATGTATGGCAAGTGTAGAAGCTTTTGCATTCACTGATTTTGGAGCTAGAGAAATGCAAATTTTCAGCCAAGATGAAGAGATAATGCTTACAAATGGAAATATGTTCGATTACATTGATGAAGACAGAGGTTCAATTTATAGCAGTAGTGCTGGACTAGCTGAGAATTGGCAAAGTAATGAAGCTCAATATGTAGGGTTTGCTATTTTTAATTTAGATGATACGAATGAAGTTTCTAATGGTTGGATGTTGGTTTCTGTTGATACAGACAATGAAGTTTTAACCATACATGAATTAGCCTATACAGAATATGTTCCTGTTGGTGAAGGAGCTATAAAAGCAGGTGACACTGGTTCCATTTCTTCGAATGAAGATCAAGAATTATCCAGTTTTCACATTAAAATTAATCCAAATCCAGTATATGATCAATTAAATATTGAAATTGACTTTGCGCTGAATCAAGCGATTCAAGTTTCCATTATAGATCATGCTGGAAAAACAATAAAAAAATTAGAAAACAAATCGGATTCAATCTATACGTTTGATAGTTCTTCTTGGACTGCAGGAATGTATTTTGTTCAAATTACGAATGGACAAGAAAGCATTATTAAAAAGTTTATCGTACAAAACAAGTAGAAACTTAAGCGTTATAAAACATAAGCAAGACATGTATTTGTCTTGCTTTTTTTAGTTAAAATCTAAAGGTATTGTGAAGGAACATTTAAAGATTTCATAAGTCAAACGAAAGGAAGAAAAAGGAGTATAAACTTTGCTATCTTGAGAAAAATGATGCTTATGAAAAATGTTCTTTACACCATTATATGTTTCTTTTTTACATACATCCACACTACTGCCCAAGAATTTCAAACCCAAATCAGCGAACCCATAGTGATTCCGAAAAACAAAGTAATCGAAGGGTTTTTGGAGGTTGATTCGTCAAATTATTATATAGCCTTTGGTACATCCCCACATCTAGAATTGGGTAAAAAAGAAATTACGATAAATAAATACAATACCTCATTACAAGAAATTCAGTCCAACACCTATACTGCTCCTCATAATCGATCTATAAGTTTGGGCGTGATAAAATTGGGAAAGCAATTTATATGGTTACTATCGAAAAGAGATTTTTCAAAAAAAGTAAAAGAACTCATTGCTATACCTATCGATTATTATGGGAATGAGTATCCGCCTATTACACTTGTTCAAATTCCATTAAAATCAATCATTGACGATAGCCATTTAAAGTGGGAATTAGATGAAGATCAAAACAAGCTATTGATAATTACAGAATATGAAAACAAATTTTTAGACAAAGTACATCAAGCGGAGCTACATCTATTTAATCAAGATTTAAATCTAGAATGGAGAAAGAAACTTTCTCTTGAAGCAAATGACATTCAATGGAAAGAGTTTGTTTTTTCAGGACAAGACGTTTATCTAAGTGCGCGATTAAACTATGGTGTTGAGTTCTCAGACCTTTCCAAAAACGAAATTGATTATAACATCCTTAAAGTGAATGATCAAGAAATAAAAAAATATGATTTACATCTAGATAAAAGTCATATAAGAAGTTTCAAGCTTAAAAAAATAAGAGGTACGAATAAAATAGTTGCAGCTATTCTAACCAGCCATTCAAGAATAGGTCCTATCTCGACTATGAAGTATGTTCATATAGATTCGAATTCAGGAAAAGTGGAATTTGCTGGTAGGAAAGATTTTACACAAAACGAAATCGCTTTGTTTGATAAAAGTAGCACCTCTCTAAACATTAAAACTAGGAAAAGAGGATTGAGTAGTCATTTCAAAATAAAAGACATTTTATGGACTGCAACACAACGTACTATGGTTGTTTTAGAATATAATCATATTGATATAGAAACAGAAGAAGAAGAAGAAGAAGAAGAAGAAGAAGAAGAAGAAACTTCAACAGATTTTATTTACAAACATCTTGTAATAGTGGAAATAGAAGAGGAAGGACAAACAAAAGAAATTAAAATTATTCCAAAGAAACACATTAGAAAAAAAGACGGCAAACCATTAACAGATCTAAAAGAAAAAACAACACATACAATGTCTTATGCAACGTTTGAAGAGCATTCCAATGTGTATTTCTTATATAATGATCATGAAGAAAACATAGAAAATAACATAAAAGATGTGAGTAATGTTAAAACGATTTATGGATTTAGAAATGCGGCTCCCATTATTGCTTACATCAGCGAAACCGAAAACATTACACGCAACAGACTCTTTAATGAAGAAGAAAATATCAACGTGAGTTTGATATTACCAGCTCGTAATTAACTGTATTGTATGCACTTGATAG
>JAHDGD010000110.1 GCA_020627825.1 Saprospiraceae bacterium | reverse complement strand
TTCTAAAAGTGCAAAATCAAAAACTTAAAATCAATAAGCACTTATTAGGATTCCGTAACTTTTTTGAACAAATGAAAGCACATAATAACCTGAATTCAGGTTCTTAAATATTTATTAAAGATTAATATGAATGATGTTTTGAAGTAAGGTAATAAGTAGCTTTATATACCAAATCAAAATGATCCAGATGCTAAACATATACTCTTTCCTTTCTTCTCTCATATTCTTATGCATGCCTAGTTCCAACGGATCTGGTGCGCACTTTTCGAATGGTTCTACAACTTTTTCTGATGTAATAAATGAATCTAAAGAAGTAATTGAACGGATTATGATGGAAGAAGATATTATGGGTCTTTCTGTAAGTGTCAGTCATAAAGGAGAAATGATATGGAGTGAAGGATTCGGATTTAGTGATACAGAGAAAACTCAAAAGATCAATTCAAGTGAAAGTCTTTTTCGAATTGCCAGTATTTCCAAACCTATTACAACAGCTATTCTTGCAAGTATGGTTGAAGACGAATTGATAAACCTTGATGCAAGCGTCTATAAGTATGTGCCCTCTTTTCCTAAGAAAAAATATGACATTAACCTTAGGCAATTAGCATCTCATCGATCGGGCATAAGACACTATAAATGGTTTGAAAAAGATCAGAATAAAAAAGAATCAATAGAGAATGGTCTTCGTAAATTCAAAAAGTCAAAACTAAGATTTGAACCTGGAAGCTCTTATTTATATAGTTCTTATGGATATAATTTGCTTGGAGTAGCAATGGAAAAAGCTTCTAGCGAAACATTCGAAAACCTACTATACGAAAGAGTTACAAACTTACTAGGGATGAAACATACACGACCTGATGATGGTGATTACAGCGATAAAAAAACTTCAGGATTTTATGTTATAAAGAAAGGAAAAGCCAAAGAAGCAAGATCTATAAATTTATATTCCAAGCTGCCTTGTGGCGGAATATTATCAACATCGGAAGATTTAGTGAAATTTGGTAATGCAATGATATACGACAAACTTTTTTCCTCTGAGACGAAAGAAGAATTCATGAGAGTAGATGCATTCCCCGATGGCAAAAAAAATACTTATGCACTAGGTTGGGGAGTTAAAAAAGATAAAAATGAACGGACGGTATGGAGCCATACAGGAGGCAATACCGGTTCAGTATGTCGAATTATAATCTATCCTGAACAAGAATTAGTATTTACAATAGTAAGTAACACTTTTGGTATTGATTACTTAAAGTTTATAAAAGGAGTGAATGCTATTGCCGAATCTTTTGCAGGTTCAGTAAATGATGAAAATTAATTGCTAATCTATAAAATGTATATAATGGTCGAATATAATTTACCGTCTACCGAGAGAATGAAATCTAAGTGTAACCCTTCCGTTTAAATTTTAGTCTTTATGACATCAACTGCTTAATTTCAAAATATGATGCTTAAACTCTTGCTCACTCCTTTCCTTGCATTATTCTTTTTAGTATCTTTTATACAAGCACAATCCTTTCATGCTACTCGAGTTAATGAAAAGATAAAGATTGATGGAAAGCTGGATGAAGAGGCTTGGGGTGATATAGGAGAAGGTTATGATTTTTTTAAACTAGCTCCAGATCCAGGTGAAATAAATGAGCAGAAAACACATATGAAAGTCATTTATGATGATTATGCTGTTTATTTTGGTTTTAAGTTATTCGAAAAGCAAGATGATATCTTTTCGCAAGTAAACGAACGAGATAATCCTAGCAGAGTAGACTTAATTTCTCTTATCATTGATACCTATCAAAACGCAACATCTGCAATGGAATTTGCTGTTACGGTTGCCAATACACAATATGATGCACAATGGAATGCTGATTTTTCAGATAGTGACTGGGATGAAGTATGGGATAGTCAGACTACCGTTGTCGAAGATGGCTGGTTATGCGAGATTATGATACCCTACGCAGCTTTACGTTTCCCTAAAAGTGACATTCAGACATGGAATTTCAATGCAGTCCGTATACAAGCGAAGAAAGGTCAACGCTCTTCGTTGTTTAATGTTGAACCAGATGGAGCAACTTTTTTGGCACAAGCCAAACCCTTATTAGGAATAGAGGATATAAAACCACCTGTAAGATTTAGTCTTTATCCATACGCAACAGTGTATGGTATTCGAGATAAATCATTAAACTTCGAAACGGGTGAACTTCAAAATAACTATGGCGGAGCATACAGTTTTGGGCTAGATTTAAAATATGGAATCAATGATGCTTTTACACTTCAGTCAACTTTAGTACCGGACTTTGGACAAGTACGAACTGATGATCAGGTGTTGAACATTAGTCCATTTGAAGTGCAATTCAATGACAATAGATCATTTTTTACAGAAGGGACTGAAATCTTCAGTAAAGCTGATTTATTTTATTCGAGAAGAATAGGAGCAACTCCTGGAAAACATTATTCGGTTTACAGCGAAGTAGATTTTTCGAAAGAAGAAATCGTAGATAATCCGAGTCAAAACAGATTGCTAAATGCAACCAAACTATCGGGCCGAACAAAAAAAGGAACAGGTATAGGGTTTTTTAATGCCGTAGAATCTCAAACATTCGCCACTTTAAGAAATATTGAAACACAGGAAAATAGAAGGTTTCTTACCTCTCCATTTTCGAATTACAACATCATTGTCGTAGATCAAAATCTACCAAACAATAGTTCCTTTTCATTAATAAACACCAATGTTACTCGATTAAATGCGGATTTTCATAATGCAAATGTGTTAGGAACAGAATTTTTACTTCGGACCAAAAACCAAAAATATGGAATTGATGGAAGTGGAAGTCTTTCTACCCTTGATTATAAAAATAACGAAATAGTGAATGGGTATAGAAGTGATGTATCTCTAGGAAAAATGACTGGAAACTGGCGAGGTGGTGTAAATGTAGAAGTTGTAAGTCCAAACTATAACAACAACGATCTTGGTATTAATTTCCAAACAAATTACATGTCTTCCAGGATATATGGAACATACTCCTTTTTTAATAAATGGTGGAAATTGAATAGAGGAAATATATGGACAAACCTTTCAACAAGGGTAAGAGCTGATTCATATGATCCTATGTTTACTCACCTTAATTTTGGTTTCTGGGTGCAAACTATTGAACAGTGGTCTTTTAATATGTGGAACAATTACAGGCCTCAATTTAGAGATTACTTTGAACCACGTGCTGAAAATAGATACTTGACCATGCCTGGATTTGCCAATTCTGGCTATTACGTGGAAAGTGATAATAGAAAGAAAGTGATCTTGTCGACATTTGGTTTTGTAAGCAATGCATTTGAGCCAGGAAGGATGTTTTATGAATTTGGACTAGGACCAAGTTGGGTTGTGAATGATAAACTTCGAATTGATACTGACATGTCTTTTAGTCAATCATTGAAAGAAGTAGGATATGCAGGAGTTCAAGATCCATCTCATATCGTGATGGGTCAACGAAATCGAGAAACAATTGAAAATTCATTCAATGTAGATTATAACATACATGCAAACATTTCATTAAGTGCAAGAGTACGTCATTACTGGTCCAATGTAGTTTACCTTGATTATTTCTCATTAGACGATGATGGAGGCCTTTCTACGTATGATTACGGTGGAAATTCAAGTACAAATTTCAACTTTGCCAATTTTGATGTAAATCTAAGATGGAGGTTTGCACCTGGAAGTGACATTTTCGTTGTGTATAAAGGTGTTATTTCAAATCTTGAATTCGATGATACTATTAATTACAATGAATTAAATTATCGTACAGGTGTTCAAGAATTATGGTCCAATCCTGCTGAAAATAGCTTAAGTGTTCGTCTGAATTATTTCTTAGATTATGAAAGAACACGACGGTCAATTGCGCTAAAAAGATAGAAAACGCCATTTAAATTCTAAATTTTCGGATAAATTCAGGTTAAAAAGATAAACGGCTTTTATGGTGAATTAGGTATAAGTCCTATTTTTAGGTAAAATCCTAGAGATGGCAGATTCTTCGCAAGATTTATGTAAAAGTTGTAAAGCACCGGTTGTAGATGCATATTGTCCATCTTGTGGTCAGCCTAAGGTAGTACAACGAATTAACGGGAGATATATTTTTTCTGAAGTAACTGCAGTTCTAAATCTGGACAAAGGATTTTTTTATACCGTAAAAGAACTGATTGTTAACCCAGGAAAAAATATTCGCTCCTTCCTAGCTGGTTCAAGAAAAAAACTTGTCAAGCCGGTAGTTTACATCATATTTTGTTCTCTTTTTTACACTATCATGCAACGTATCTCTGGGTTTCAAGACAGTTACATCAATGTATCAGATGATACACCAGCCATTGATGTAGCATTAATCTCATGGTTATCGAAGAACTATGGCTTTATGAATATTTTTATTTCATTCTTCGTAGCAGTTTGGATCAAGCTTTTTACTCGAAAAAAATCGTATCATTATTTTGAGCTTGTGGTTTTGTGTTTCTATCTTATAGGTACCATGATGCTCATTGCAGGTAGCTTAAGTGCAATTAGTACAATTACCAGTGATACGGTAAAAGATATTGGGATTTTTGGAGGAATGTTATTTGTTTCATGGGGAGTCGCGTGTTTTATTGAGCGAAAAACATTGCGAGGTGTAATTATTGGATTTTTTAGTTTTATATTAGGTTTTATATCTTTTACATTACTGATAACAGGTATAGGTAGCCTTGGTACATATTTGTTTTAACGACATAAAAAGCACAGGGGATTTTTTCAATCCGTTATAGAGTGCTTGAATGAATTACATTCAAAAAACATCACTTATTTTCATTAATACCATTTAATATTTAGAATATCCATATCGGATGTTGAGTTAAAACAATAGAAATCTATTATCTTAAGAAAGCTTTTAAGATTGGTTAACAAAAAAATGCCTTATTTCTTAAAGTACAGTCAAGAGATTATTCAAAAAGAAGGTAAAAATGGTAGATTTTGGGTTATGGGGGTGTGTTGTGTAGAATAATTGTGGATTTTACTAATTTCTCTACTACGTACTTGCGAAACGCCCTATTCATCAAAGAATTAACCCATTCACCCCCTCGCAAAACCTCCCAATTCACCAAACTCAACCATCTTTCACTCAACTCATATCGCTTATTCCGCTGCCCCTTAAGTTGTTCCTTTTGTCCCATTTTATTCTTGTATATCTCATATTCCTCCTCACTTGAAAAATAGTAACGACTATATCGCTCTTTTACCATACCTCCACTTCTGTCACGTTTTTCATTAATCCATTTTACATACCTACTATGAAAAATTCTCATTTGCTCGCTAATAATACGCCATGGCTCTTCTATAAAAATCCCCCTTACTTGCTTTCCTCTTCTATTACACTCCTTGGTATATCTATTCCGTAAATAAGCAAAACTCTTTATTCGTAGTAAAATATGATATCCTGAACTCGATAAATACATCTTGTCTATTTCCACATATGACCCCACATATCTCACAAATAAATTCTTAAATCGTTCCGCTTCTTCTTTACTTTCAAAGTAGCAATTTCGACATACAGCCAAACTCTCTATTAAGTAATATCCCCTTGACTCCATTCTATATACCTTTTTCATAAATTCTTTTCTTATTAGTGTAACGAACACCTCTTTTCGTTCCACTTTTTTCTGAGAATTTTGAAAAAAGTTCATATCTGATTCATAATCAATAATTTAAAAAACCATTTATTTTATACACATATTGCATTAATTTACAATATATAAATGAATCCTAACTTGCATTTATATAGTTTAATCCGAATTATGCAATAGAACTTCGTAATGAGACCTGAAATGCCGAAGAAATAACAATTTTTGCGAATGAATCATAGTCACCACTATGGTGAGTGAGCAAAAGTTGGCGTAGCCTTTATTTCAAAGGCAGTTTAGGTCATAATAGATTTTCTATTGTATAATTTGGGTTTAACCCGAATTATGGATAAGGAATTTTATCAGAAACCTTTTAAAGAATTAAGTTTTACTATAAATTCCAAAGGACCATAGCTAATTTGAGGAATTTCTAGGAAAAAGATGAACCTTTAATGGTTGTATAGGCTATTGTAATTTCTACATCCATCTACTTTGTTCTATTTTAATCCTCTTAGCGCTGCTAAGTAAAACAAAATC
The DNA here is from genome assembly GCA_020627825.1 of Saprospiraceae bacterium. Taxonomy (GTDB): domain Bacteria; phylum Bacteroidota; class Bacteroidia; order Chitinophagales; family Saprospiraceae; genus JAHDFB01. The sequence goes on along the minus strand of JAHDGD010000110.1, from coordinate 7,897 downwards.
CACCTTGTAAATGTATACATCTCTGTTAACTTGTCAAATGCCAACACTTATTGAACGTCGGGAATGTATTGCCGCCACGTGAAATTGTAAACGGTATGATTTTATTCCTTATCCGCTATCCACGTTATTTTAAACCATTTGCAATTTAAGAATGGCTTATTAGATATCGCTAAGAAAATGCATAAACCACCAAGTACAAGCCAAAACCCACTAATCCTATACCTGCAATTTGCCGAAAGCGCAAAAAATGAATGGGCTTCATCACGTTTCGTATTCTATCTGCCAATACAACTTTTAAACTATCAGTCACTACTATAGTGACGAATATTGCTCCTACATATAGTATTATTTCTTTTGGGCTTAAGCCCAAAGAGACCACTTTAGTTGACATTATCGTTAGCCAAAAGAAAAAAGTAAATGGATTAACCGTATTAACGAGCCAACCTTGAAGTAAGAATTCTGATATATTCTTAATGGATACTTTTTGGGCGAAAGTCTCCTCTTTATTAGGCTTTTTCATGACATTTCCTAAGCCAATTGCAATGAAAACTACCGCTCCCAAAATTGTTAGTATCATAACCAGTTTTGGGTTTTCGAGATACGTCTTCATCCGACTTACAAAAAAATAACTGACTAAGATAATACTGAGATCACTGATCCAAACACCAGACGTAATTGCAAATCCAGCCTTTTGTCCATGATTAATCGTTCCATTTATAGTTACAACAAATATGGGACCGAGCATGATCGCTAATAACAATCCAAATAAAATTCCACTCAGAATCAATTCCATTAAGCTACGGCTTTAAACTTCTGTGGTTCTACAATCTTCATTTTCTTAAGTATATAAGCAACTCCGACTCCAAAAACGAACCCACCAATATGCGCCCACCATGCTGTTCCAGCTGAATCTGGATCTTTTCCTATCTCTCTAAAACTTGAAAACAATTGCATAGCAAACCATGCTCCTAAAAACCATATAGCGGATATATAGATATTCCGAAATAGATAGATAACCAATACTTTTACCCTAGACTTAGGAAAAAACACAATATATGCTCCCATAACTGCCGCTAATGCACCACTTGCACCTAATGAAGGAATACTACTATCCATATTCGTAAAAACATGCGCAAGAGAGGCAAAAACTCCTCCAGCTATATAAAATAATATAAATGGAATCTTTCCCAACACGATTTCAATGTTGTCAGCAAAAATCCATAGAAATAACATATTGCCTAATAAATGCAAAATGCCGCCATGCAGGAACATATTTGTCATTAAGGTAGAAAACTCCTCACCATTCAGAATTTCTGTTGGTGTAGTTGCATATACATCATAAATTCCTCTGATTTCATTGCTTGGTAAAAAAAACATATACCCAAAGATCAAAACATTCAATGCAATGAGGGTATACGTGATCCAAGGTTTCGAATCACCTTGAATATTATCGTCTCCTATAGGAAAAATCATACGATAGAGTTTAGGTAAATATACGCTTTCGCAGGGACTAATGGGGTATTTTGACTCTACTCACTAACAGGAGCTAATGTCACTTCAAGTCCTTCTATAGCTTCCGTAATCCGAATTTGACAACCAAGCCTTGAGTTATCTTCTACAAAAAAAGCTTGATCCAACATATCTTCTTCATCTTCACTCGCTTCTTGTAATTCATGATCCGAATTGATGTAACAATGACACGATGCACATAATGCCATACCACCACAAGTCCCTTCTACTGGCAACTCATATGATTTACACACTTCCATCACATTCATCCCCATATCGGTAGGGGCCTCCAACTCATGTACTACTCCTTCTCTATCCGTGACTTTGATTACGATCTGTTCTTTCATTACTCTTTAAATCCATTTACTCCTACCACTGTGGTATACTTAAAACTAAGTTTCTGGTCAGGGTATATATATTTGAATGCAGACTGTACCATTAAAGTTCCTTCATGAAATCCACTCAGAATCAATTTTAATTTACCTGGATAGGTATTGATATCACCAATAGCGTATATACCTACTACATTAGTAGAATAATCAAATGTATCAACTTCAATTGCATTTTTGTTGATGTTTAACCCCCAATTCGCAATGGGTCCTAGTTTTGGTGAAAGTCCAAATAATGGGATGAAATAATCGGCATCGATCAACTTAATATCTTTTGATTTCAATTTCACTCCTACATGTTCTAGCCTATCTGTTCCATGTAATTCTGCAACTTGTGCCTCCGTAATCAAATTCACTTTACCTTGTTGCGCAAGCTCCATTACTTTATCAACTGAATCCAATGCTCCTCTGAAAGAGGATCGTCTGTGAATCAAAGAAACTTCACTTGCCACTTCACTCAGAAATATAGTCCAATCCAATGCACTATCTCCCCCACCTGCGATAACAATTCGTTTATCCCTATATTTCTCTGGATCGCGTACAATATAATCCACACCTTTATCCTCAAATTGTGACAGATTGCTTAATGGTGGTTTTCGGGGTTCAAAACATCCTAGACCACCTGCAATAGCAATAACAGGAGCTTGAATTACCGACCCTCTATTGGTTTGAACCGTAAACATCTTTTCTTCGGTACGTTCGATGGTCTCAACCCTTTCTCCCAGTGTATAGGTAGGCTTAAATGGAGCAATCTGTTCTTCCAAGTTCTTGATTAAATCTCCTGCCAAAATACTAGGGTACCCTGGAATATCATAAATCGGCTTTTTCGGATAAATCTCCGTTAATTGACCTCCTACTTGAGGTAAAGCATCGATAAGATGACACCTTAACTTTAATAATCCTGCCTCAAAAACGGTAAACATCCCTACAGGACCTGCTCCTATAATAATTATATCTGTCTTCAACATACCGCAAAATTAATACCTAATTGTAAACCTTGTACTATTCTTCTCATCAAAAAATATAACACATAAAAAAAGCCTGCTGAAATCATCCAACAGGCCTGTTTATTTTTAAGCAAATCTTATTATGATTTAATCAATCTTACAACTTTCAAAGATTTACCGTCTTTATCAAATATTCTAGCGAAATATCTTCCAGATTGTAATGTAGAAACATCAAATGAAGTTTCACCTTTTGCATCGAATTCCAAAGCTTTCTTTCCTAGAATATCAAAAATGTGAATGCTTGATACTACATTATTCGGATTTTCCAATTGGAAGAAGTTGTCTACAGGATTCGGGAAAATGTTGATTTTAGCAATATCCTCTTCTGAAACATTTACAGGAGTATTGTATACAAATGTAATCGTCTGAATTATATTCGTTGGATCTGTAGATTCTGTTATGTGAAATAAGAATGTAGCAGCTCCAGCACTTGCATTTGGTTGTAAGTGAAAATTCAACGTTCCTTCTTCGTCAACTTCCAACACATTCTTTGCATCTTCATCAACTGCATCGAAACCAGGACCATAACACTTATTCAAGTCACACACATAAAAATTCCAACCTTCAGACATTTCTACAACCTCCACGTTCCAAATGAAATCTGCGGATTCATCTGATATGTTTTTTACAACTAAGTCTGTTTTTATGTCATATGTATTCTTTGGATCGAAAGGCGTATCAAACTCTGTTTGATTGAACTCAAACTGCCCAAAAGCACTGACACTTAAAAAAGTAAAAAGAACGAAAAGTAGATTTATTTTCATACGAATAATTTGTCTGTTGTCAATATAATCGATTTCGCATTTCGATTAGTGTCACGAATATAGAATTTAATTCCTTTATTAAAGTTTAAAATTCTCTTAATTTTCTTTAAGAAGACAATAAAAAATAATTATGTCGTCTACACGCAAAATGCCTTACAATACAAATATAAACATATTATAAAATATTTTAATATATTTTAACAATATTTTGTGCGGCATACACATTATAGTAAATTGTATTATTTGCAAAACAAGGACACTTCTACATCTTTTCATTAGGAAACAACAGTGATTTCTAATTCTTTATTTAACTTCATGTTGAAAAAACCTAACAATTATTCTATGCATATTGCTATTATAGGAAATGGCATAAGTGGAATTACCACTGCCCGTTACCTTCGTAAACTAGACCCCAATGCCCGTGTTACGGTCATTTCTTCTGAAACCGATCACTTTTTTTCAAGGACCGCTTTGATGTATATTTACATGGGTCATATGGGCTTTAAAGAGACCAAGCCCTACGAAGATTATTTCTGGGATAAAAATAGAATCGACCTTAAAAATGCCCACATACAGCGCATCGATTTTAATGAAAAAATGCTTCATACCCAGACTAATGAACAGATTTCATATGATAAACTGGTATTGGCTTTGGGCTCCAGCCCAAACAAATTCGGGTGGCCAGGTCAAGACTTAAAAGGTGTAGGAGGACTTTATTTTTATCAAGACCTCGAACGGATGGAACAATATAGCAAAGGTCTCCAGCGTGCTGTGATTGTTGGAGGAGGATTAATAGGGATTGAAATGGCAGAGATGTTTCACAGTCGGCATATACCCGTTACTTTCCTGGTACGAGAAACCAATTATTGGAATGCAGTCCTTCCTGAAGAAGAAAGTAAAATGGTCAGTAGAGAGATCATCAAAAATGGAATAGACCTTAGACTTGAAACGGAACTCAAAGAAATTTTAGACAATGGAAATGGAACTTGTAAAGCCGCAGTAACCAATAAAGGAGAAACGATAGAATGCGGCTTTGTAGGATTAACCGCTGGCGTACATCCGAATGTAAAGTGGCTTAAAGATACAGAGCTGGAAATTAACAGAGGTATAAAGGTCAATGCCTATCTTGAAACAAATATTCCTGGTGTTTACGCTGTGGGTGATTGTGCTGAACAACAAGATGTACAGGCAGGTAGACGCCCTATTGAAGCGATATGGTACACGGGTCGTATGATGGGTGAAATATGCGCTTATAACATTATGGGCAAACAAAAATCTTATGATCCTGGGATTTGGTTCAACTCCGCTAAATTCATGGACATCGAATACCAAGTTTACGGAGCAGTGTCAGGAAGACCTCCTGAACATCATGCATCTCTCTACTGGGAACATGAAGAAGGAAACAAATCTGTTCGGATTGTCTACGATAAAAATACCAATGAAGTTGTTGGTTTCAATTTGATGGGTGTGCGGTTCCGCCATGAGGTTTGTGAAAAATGGCTGCGAGAGAAAACGGATATGAAAACGGTGCTTAGTCAACTAAAGTTAGCTGAATTTGATCCTGAATTCTACCCATCTTTCGCTGAACCTATTATCTCCGCTTACAACAAGCAAACCGGTTCTTCCGTACGTTCCACTGCTTCTCGAAAGTGGAATCAAGTATTTTCATTTTTACATAAAGCCTAATTAAAAGAATATGTCAACTATATATACCCCTATTTCAACAGATAAACCACCATATAATGATGCAATAGAAAAACTGGGCGCAGCTATCGGATCGCTCGGACTTCTTGTTTTATTGATCTCATGGGCAGGAGTAAATCTTCCCCAACCTAAACTATGGCTTTACGGATCACTTTCTGCCATGTTTGCTGGCATTATGATCTTTAGTTTCCGTCGATATATGACAAAGCCAGCGGGAATAAAAAACAATGGAAATTTCCTTAGTGGTACAGTTAATAGAGGAATTCTAGGCTGGGTTGCGGGAATACTGATCACAGGATTTTATGTGTGTCTGTATATAAAAGCTGAATGGCTAGGTCTTGGAAAAGACGGTGTAGCAAATACTGGTTTTGTAGGTCTTTTCGACCCGTTAGCGATGGCAATTAAAGGGAAGCCTGCTTCTCAGTGGTTTGTTTATGGGACACTATACACTTTTGCTATTTTAGCATTTGGAGTAAAATTTATTTTGAAATATCGACATAACAAATACCATATTTTACGGACGATATCCATCATGTTTTTTCAGTTGTTTTTCGCGTACCTCATACCTGAGGTTTTGGAAGTGTTGAATCCTGAAACGGCAACTAATTATTTTGGGAAAGACATGAAAAACATGTGGCCATTGAACTCCTATTTCTTTGAAGAATGGTCGATTACCAATATGAGTAAAGCAGGATTTTTAGGCTATTTCTTTTTATTCCTTGGATTAAGTATGATCTTTTTTATTTCTCCAGTTCTTACCTATTTATATGGGAAAAGATGGTATTGCAGTTGGGTATGTGGATGTGGCGGATTGGCTGAGACCGCAGGAGATCCATATCGACATTTATCGGATAAGTCTATGAGAGCTTGGAAGATTGAGCGATGGATGATTCATTCGGTCTTGTTGTTTTCTTTTGTGATGACGATTGCAGTGATTTATGGCTATTTGCCGAATAAAGACTCGTATTGGTTGAATCGCACTAGTTTTACGATTTTGGTTTCAGTATTACTTTTTGGCTTAGCTGCAGCTTACTATTTTTTACAGAATAAAAACGACGAAGATTACGGTCAGAAAGTGACCTATATTGTTACAGGATCCGTCATTGCTTTTACGATATTATTTTTGGTAAATTATATTTCAGGTAGCGGAAATGCCTTTATTTTATCGAATGAGACCTTGCGTTCAACATATGGGTTCTACATAGGTGCTATTTTTTCTGGTATCATAGGTGTCGGATTTTATCCTTTATTAGGGAGCAGAGTATGGTGTCGATTCGGATGTCCGATGGCGGCATTGATGGGTGTTCAGCAAAAATTATTTTCGAGGTTTAGGATTACAACGAATGGGAGTCAATGTATTTCATGTGGAAACTGTTCGACCTATTGTGAGATGGGGATAGATGTTCGGGCTTACGCCCAAAAAGGACAAAACATTGTGCGGGCTTCATGCGTAGGATGTGGAGTATGTAGTGCAGTGTGTCCACGTGGTGTTTTACGATTGGAAAATGGAAGTGTTGATATATTCTCTAAAACCACAGAGAAGCGTGTTGCGATGATACCTGAAAGTGAAATAGGTATTTTGTAGATAAACAGCGAGCTGGATGATATTGATAGGTGGATTTTATCGTGCTGGAGTGCAACTCGTTGCCAATGGACTTGAAGCGGCCGGATCACATACAGTAAAAGATATGTTGGTTCAGGAAGAAGAGAAGTGGACTGTGAGTTTGGATTTTTTGGGTTTACACCCAAAGTCGGGGGTACTTGAGGCTAGCGGATTATGGAAAGATTCTGGTGCATGGAAAAGTGTAGTATTTCCTTGTTTTTATGGCGTTCAGTACTGGGAAGAATGGCTTCAAAAAGCATCAAAGCGAGATAAGAAAGTCATCATTGTGTATCGACCACTTGAACAAGTAGTGGATTCTATAACGCGAGAAGGGGTGAAGAAGATTTATGCACGTACCAAACTCTTCAAACGAATGTACGCTTTGCGAAATTTTCAAAAATCATTGCCTGAACTTCAGTATAACTTAAAAAGTGCTTTCATAGAGTATTACCTATCCGCTAAATCTTTTGCTGAAAAAAATGCTGCTACTGCACTAATCTTAAACAGCAGTTCATACAGGACCGATATGCCAAAAATCATGGATTGTTTGCAATCGGAATACCAGTTGGATTTACAAGAAGATAGAAGTTATTTCGAGCCAGATCGGTTTACTTTACAGAAACCGATTGATTCATACAGAGAGGAGGCCTTGAATACTATTCAGTCGTTTTTTGGACCAGTTAATGAGGATACTATATAATTAATGTGGATTTTATTACTCATAAAGATCTACTGCGATAGTGATGAGGAACTATGAGACGCAGGCTCATCCCGCAGGGACGAGCGAACAGCGAGTAGTGTATCGTAACGCCTTGCCTTCTCCTATAGTAATTTTATTTAAGCATTGTAGTTATTTTATAGGAAATATTTAAACATAAAAGGTATATGAAGATGGCAAGGATCGCCATTATTATTCATCTT
>JAHDGD010000109.1 GCA_020627825.1 Saprospiraceae bacterium | reverse complement strand
ATTTCAATGTGGCTTGCCGCATTTTCAACAAAACGCCGTGAATAAAGCGTTTTCTTTAATTTTTGCTTTCGCAATTAATCCCGAACTCAGATTAATACTAAATTCATTATGAATTGATTCAGCACGATGTTCTTATAAAACTCTTTCTTTTTTATTTTGGGGTTAAACCCCAAAAAGCTTTAAGAAATTATACCGTCCATTCATAGAAATTCGTAACTGTATTCTTTTTAAAGCCTACCGAAGGATATAGTGAATTGCCTATTTCATTCGTGATTTCTGTTTCCAATAAAAGCCCACAAGCATTGGTTTCAGCGGCTAATTCTTTACATTTTTCTATGAGTTTTTTTGATAAACCTTTTCCGCGGTGATCTTTCTCAATATATAAATCATTTAACAACCATAATCTTTTCATTCTCGTTGAAGAAAAAATAGGATATAGTTGTGTAAACCCTACCAATTTCTGGTCATTGTTCTGGCATACAAAAATGACAGCGTCTTCGTCAGTTAAACGTTCCTTGATAAAGGTTTGAGCACCTAAAATATCTGAATCCTTTCGGTAGAATACACGATACATATCGAATAAACGAGCTACATTATCTAGATCTTCTAACTGAGCCTTTCTGATCAGCATTTCGAACTATTTTACATTCAATAAACCTACTAATTCTTTTACCTCTCTCAAAGTCTCTTTTGCAATTTTTCGAATCTCTTCGCTAGATTGCTTTATTAGGTACTTAATGGCACGTTTGTCGGAAGTAATTTCAGCTTTCTTTTCAGTGAAAGCATTGGACATAGCGCTGAGACCATCTGCAGTTGCATCCTTCAGGTCTACATATTTCAATGTTCCAGCATTGTAGTCTTTCATCAATGCCTCGTGTTCATCCATTCTTCCTGCTGACTTCAACAAGGTAAATAGATTTAAGACACCCGGGCTCATTTCATCAGATGCACCACCTTGATCTGTGACTGCAGATCGAATTTGCTTGCGTATTCTTGCTTCATCAGCAAAAACGTTGATAAAATGCTTCTCTCCCGCTGACTTACTCATTTTCTTAGATGGATCAGCAGTAGAAAAAATCTTTGGAGTTTCACTATGTAAGGTCTCAGGCATCACGAAATATTCCTTGCCCACCGTGTTGTTAAATCTTTGGGCAATAGCCCTAGACAATTCAAGATGCTGATCTTGATCTTTTCCCACGGGTACATAATCGGCCTTATAAATTAAAATATCTGCCGCTTGCAACACTGGATAATCAAATAAGCCTGCACTAACGAATGCATCCTTTGACTTCTCCTCACTATCTTTTCCTTTATCCTTAAACTGAGTCATTCTAGATAAATGACCAACTGAACAAAAACAATTAAAAATCCATCCCAATTCCGTGTGTTCCGGCACCAATGACTGAATAAATAAATTCTCTGCCTTAACTCCTACAGCTAATAAATTATAAATCAACTCCCATGTGTTATTCCGTAACTTTTTCACATCATAAGGCATGGTCATTGCATGATAATCTACAACACCATAATAACACGCATATTTTTCTTGAAGATCTACCCAATTCTTTACTGCTCCGAAATAATTTCCGTAATGCATATGTCCAGTTGGTTGGATACAAGATAAAACTGTTTTAGTCATAAGAATTTATTTTCCAGCAATACAGCTGATTTCTACATTTACATACTTTGGCAAATTAGCTACCTGAACTAATTCACGGGCAGGAGCAGTATCCGCATCAAAATACGTGGCATATACTGCATTCACTCTACCATACATTTCCATATCACTAACAAATACCGAACACTTCAACACATGAGCGTAATTCATCCCAGCTGCTTCCAAAATCGCCCCTAAGTTTTTCATTACTTGATGCGTTTCGTCTTCGATTGATCCTTGGATTAATTCGTTTGTTTCAGGGTTGATCGCTATTTGTCCTGAAACGTATAATGTGTTACCATGCATCGTCGCCTGATTATAGGCACCTACAGCAGCGGGCGCGTTATCGGTTGATATGATTGATTTCATAATTGATTTATTGTTGTAAAGTTGTACGCAAAACTAAAGAATCAATTGGAATCGCGATTCCTTTGATCTTGGTTTTTGGAATTAATACATTTCGATTTAACCAACATTATGCATCAGACAATCTATCACGGGCATAAACTATGTCAAAATCAACGCTTCGCTGGGGTTTTCAGATTTACCATAGCGTTGCATGATCAATCTTCCAAATCCCTTAATTTTATAGTATTTTCAACCCTCATAATAAAGCTCTTATGCATAATGCGGGTTTAAAATTTAAAAGGTATCAATTCCTACGGAAAACAACAAAAGCCCCATAATCACAAGCAATGATTAAGGAGCTTTATATTTTATAGTAAACTACTATTTATTTATTCGTAAACCTCTTCTTCTGCCTGAACGACAACTTGGCCTTTATAATACATATTGCCATCTACCCAGTATGCTCTGTGGTAAATATGCGGTTCACCTGTAGTCTTACACACTGCAATCTGCGGTGCTGTCGCTTTTTTATGCGTTCTTCTCTTTCTTTTTCTTTGCTTTGATATACGACTCTTCGGATGCGCCATAATATTTAGTTTTAAATTTTAATCAAATTTTAAGTCACTTAACTTATCCCACACTGTTCCTTTCTGCTCTTCTTTGTTATCTTCTGTTCCACTGTTTTCATCCCACTTATCCAACATGTCGAAATTACATGGTGGAGAATCCAATTCCTCGCATTGTTCTATCACATTTTTAATCGGTAAACTTAACATTGCGAAATCATATACATACTTAGCAATATTTAACTGATCCTCAAATTGTTCGAGATACACAATATCTGCCTCATCTTCACCTATCCCTCTTTTTATGTATAAACGATGTGCACCATCTACTATAACGGGAATAGGATTCAAACATCTATCACAGTCCGCCTGAACATTTCCAGAAATTTTCATATCTAAAATATACATAGAATCTCTTTTGTCTAAATCTACTACAGCTGTAAGTGAAGGCTGTAATGTACTTTCCTCGTTAATTGCTTGAAAGAAAGATGTATCTAATTCAAATTCGTATCTATGTATCCCGTTTTTAAGTCCTTTTACAGGTATTGTAAATGAGTCTAGTGGATTCATAACAAAGAACTTCTCCTTTTATTGGAGCGCAAAAGTAAACATTTTATTTTATTTATAAAGCCTTTGCTTTAAATAATTTATTCCTCTTGAATATAAAATGGAAGGCTACAAATAGTTGCCTTTAATTGCTTTCTTCCTGTGTCGATCATGATCTCGTTTCCATTGGACGCTTCACTTTTAGAAACATAGCCCATCCCTATAGGAATTTCAAGACACGGGGACAAAGTTCCTGATGTCACATGACCTATTGTTTCACCCGAAGCATTTAATATACCATATCCATTTCGCGGCACTCTCCTATCTTCGACTTTAAATCCAACTAACTTTCTTGTGATGCCTTCTTCTCTTTGTTTTCTGAAAATTTCAACAGAATTAAATTGACCTTTCTTCGTTTTTGTTATCCATCCCAATCCTGCTTCAATAGGAGAGGTCTCATCCGTTATATCATTCCCATAAAGACAGTATCCCATTTCCAATCTTAAGGTATCCCTACACCCTAATCCAGCAGGAACTAATCCTTTATCGCCTCCTACTTCCATAACTTTCTGCCACAGATCAATCAAATACGTATTCTCTACATAAAGCTCAAATCCACCTGCCCCTGTATAACCTGTTGCTGAAATGATCACATTTTCAATTCCTGCAAATGTGCCTACAGCAAAATGATAAAATGGGATAGCACCTAAATCTACATCCGTTAGCTCTTGTAATATTTCAGTCGCTTTGGGTCCTTGCACAGCAAGTAATCCTTCTTTATCTGAGATATCAACAAGTTCTACATTACCTTCTTTAAATTGTGAAATCCACTCCCAATCTTTCTGAATATTACCTGCATTGACGACCATCATATACTCTTCCTCCTCTAGTTTGTAGAGAATAAAATCATCAACTATTCCGCCATCTAAATTCGGGATACAACTATATTGAGCCTGCCCTACTTTTAGCTTTGCCACATTATTGCTGCTAATTTTTTGTAAAAAATCCTTTGCATCAGACCCTCTTACAATAAATTCTCCCATATGGGATACATCAAATACACCAGCTACATTTCGAACAGCTATATGTTCTTCTTTAATAGAGCTATAAACGATCGGCATTTCATATCCAGCAAACCCAGCCATTTTAGCACCCAGTTCCTTATGTATACCTGTTAACCCTGTTGTCTTCATTTATCCGTTGTTTTATTTAATTTATTCTAGGAACAGCAACGATATCAATATCATTAATTCTTGTACCTACTTCCATTTTATGCACTACATCCATACCTTTAGTTACTTTACCAAAGATGGTATATTTTCCATTGAGGTGTGGCGTAGGCGAATGTGTTATAAAAAATTGTGTGCCCTCTGTATGATTTCCTGCAGAAGCCATACCCACATAACCTTCATCTAAATAACGATATGCTGGAGACAACTCGCTTCGAATGGTAAAGTTTTCACTCCCATATCCATCACCTCTTGGACATCCTGCTTGAACTACAAAATTCGGCACAACCCGGTGAAAAACCTTATTATCAAAGTAATCTTGTTCTGATAAGTCTATGAAATTGAGCGCACTTTCTGGTGCATAATTAACAAAGAGTTCAAATTGAATTTCACCTGCTGAAGTTTCTATTACAGCAGTATAATTCGAATTAAAATCTGAAAAGTTACTTTTTAAGTAAGATCGACGTGTGTCTGTCGCTGGGAGTTCCATTTTTGCCTCAGGAAAGTAATGATTATGTGCATCCACTAAATACTGCATAGGTTCAAGGTGTTTTGGAAAATCAAGTTTATTGTACGCAGTGGAAAATAATGTATCAGGTACATACCGCTGTAGATACTGTTTGTCATACTTTGATAAAGCATATGCTGCAGCGGATATGCTTCCTGCATCACCTGATTGAATGGCTTCTTGTAAATAGCGAAAAATAATGGGAGCTAAATACCTATTGGATGAACGAGACTTTTCTGGAAGATAGGTTAATAATACATCTCCAAGAACCTCAGTGGCTTTACTTTGAACAATTGAAACTGAATCTTTTAGTCCTAGTTTTTGGATTGATTCGTAAGTATATGGGTTGGAACCCAAAGCCGCTAAAATTTCTCGTTTTACATGTGGGTTCTGCTCATTTTTAAATTGATCTTCAAGTTCTTTAACTAATCTTTTTCTTGATTTAGGATAGAATTGATCGTATAAGCCGAGAACAGCTCCTTGTAATTTAAGTTTAGCTAAAGGATCTTTTATATTTGGTATTTTCTGTAAATAAAATCGAGCGTCTGATGTTTGTCCGTTTTGTTTCAAAAAGTCTGAAACTGCACTTGAAACATGGGTATTTTCATGTTCCAGAAAAGATAACATGAGGTCAATAATTTCGATATAATTGAAAGCACCCATATTCCGAATGGCATTTACCACGACGCGATAATCTTCTTCCTTAGAAAGATAATCCATGAATGGTTTTATCAACTCTGAGCTTCCTGTTTTTGCAACTGCTGCAGAAAGTCCCATTCTTACGTGAGGATTTTCTTCCTTAAATAGAGCTTGTAAAAGCTGAAATTTGGAATCTTCAAGATTTATGTCTTTCGTACGAAGAAGATAATTAGCAGCTATTACTCTCGTTTCATCAGAAAAATCTTCCGTTGCAAAAGTTATCATCTCTTTAGTAGCATCGGGATTTGTAATTCCTCTTAATGCAAATTCATAATAAGCCATTGCTTTTCCTTCATGCAACAAACTATACTCCTTGGGGTAAGGTTTACTTGAACTTAAAAATGAGAGATGCACCTTATTTCCTATTTTACCAACTGCCTCAAGAATAGCTTTATTTAATTCAAAATCAATTTCTTGAGACAGGTCTGATTGAAATAAAGCTACCACATCATTTGCTAAGGTTGTGTCTCGAAGTTGACCGGCAACATAGACGGCTTCTTTACGAATGGCTTTGGTAGAATCAAGTAAAATATTTTTAATAGCTGGAATTGCTTTAGGCGTTCTAAAAGAACCGAATGCTCTAGTTGCACAAAAACGCTCCATCAAATCTTCACTTTCCATGTAATAAAGCAAGCTATCTATATTTTGCTCTTGTTGCAACAGATACATTCTTCTGGCAATAGGATTGTTGAAATCTTGATCTGCATCGTTTAAAGACTTCTTTTCTGTCGGTGGAACACACCCAACAAATCCTATTGCTACTAGCAACAAGAAAATCGATTTTAAATCACGTACTATATTTTTAAAAGTCATCATCAAATTCTTCATCGAACTCTTCTTCATCAAACAAAACTTCTACTTCTTGTTGACGTTGAGCAGCCTCTTCTTCTGGTTTTATATCTTTAAATTTAGTGCAATCAATTAAATTAAACACAGCCCCTTTGGGTTCAGGAAATCTAAGTTCAGGGTCATACCCCGACTCCGGATCTTCCTCCAGTTTATTTATAAATTTTTTCGCAATTGGCCTTGCCATCACAAAACCTTGTCCTTCATCAAGGGTAAAGAAACGAATCCATTTATCATCTCCACCAACCCAAGTTCCAACCACCAATTCAGGCGTAATCGTCATAAACCAACCATCAGCATAATCATTGGTTGTCCCAGTTTTACCACCAACATCACTAGCCCCACCAAGACCGTAATTACCTCCTACGTTATTTCGTAACATATCTACCATCACAGCGTTATAGGTGGGATTTAAAGCTTGTTTCCTTTTGGGGACACCCGTATAAATAATCTTTCCGTTTTTATCTTCTATTCGTGTTACAAATACAGGTTCTACGTAAGTCCCTTTATTCGGCCATATGCCATATGCACCCACCATTTCCATAACGGTGAGATCCAGTGCTCCCAAACATAAAGAAGGCACGTAGGGAACTATCGGCTCTCCATTGGGATGTGTTTTCTCTTTATCAATACCTGCATTATCGAGTAAATCTCTTATTAAGGTCACGGATCCCATTTCTTTTACTAATCGTACCGTAATCGAATTCTTTGAATACAACAATCCTTGGTACAAATTATAAGGATTTCCAGTGAATTTTTCATTGGCATTAGCAGGTGACCATTCATCCTGCAAATCAAACAATGCATCACCTGGTGCTATGGTATACTGGATGTCTTCATAAGTAGTACAAGGCGAAATATTACCAAAGGAAATGGCTGATGCATAAACAAATGGTTTTATGGTTGACCCTACTTGTCTTCTAGAATTGACATGATCGTATTTAAAATATTTGTGACCAACTCCTCCTACCCATGATTTCACATAACCAGTTCCTGGCTCCATGGACACCATTCCAGCCTGTAGGTGCTGATAATGATACATAACACTATCCAGCGGAGTCATGGTCTTCAATTCCTCCCCTTCCTCATTGTATGCAAACACCATCATTTCTATTTCTGTGTTGAATTGCTTTTCATACTCTTTTTGGAAGGTTTCGTACGTGTCTTTTACTTCTTTGAAAGTGGATGACTTCAACACTTTTTTTAAGAAAGGAATTTCACTGCTTCTTACAATTGTTTTACGAGACAACTTCTTAAGATCTTTGTCAGGGTCCGTTACCTCAGTCATAGAGCGAATCATAAGTGGCCCTGTTCTCATTTTCGGGAATTTCGACTTCAGTTTTTCAAGGCTTTCTCCCATGATAGAAAAGTAAATCCCTTTATATCTTTCTGAGTTTCTGACTCTTCGGTCAAAAGCCTCTCGTCGGATTTCTTCTTGAAAATCTTCAGCTTCGTAGGTAAATATATTCTTGTTTTTCCACCTTTTGAAATAGCGTTCTTGTAAACCCGCCATATGTTCTTTAACTGATTCTTCTGCTTTTTGCTGATACGTCAGGTTGATGGTCGTGTAAATTTTCAAACCATCCGTATATATATTATACGCTTCACCGTCAGGTCTTTTATAATCTTCTTTTGCTAAAAGATTTTTCAACCATTTCGTTAACTCCGACCTGAAGTAAGGAGCGATTCCTTCCGATTGTGTTTCGCGTTTGAACCCTGTCATATCCATAGGGATGACTTTAAGCGAGTCATAGGCTGCTTGATCAATTTTACCATACCGTTCCATTTGTTTCAACACAACATTTCTTCGGTCGAAAGCTTTCTCAGGAAATCGAACAGGATTATACAGTGAAGGATTTTTAAGCATCCCAACCAAAACGGCATTCTCTTCTATTTTCAAGGAATCAAGATGTTTCCCAAAATACGTATCTGCTGCTGCATAAATTCCATGTGCCCCATTAATAAACTCAAATTTATTGAGATACATGGCCAGAATTTCTTGCTTGGTATATTGTTTTTCAAGACGAATTGATGTCAACCATTCTTTGAACTTCACCTGTACAAGGGTGATGATCTTAGAAATTTTATTTTTTCCACGAAGGTCAGGACGTTTGAAGAGAAGTTTAGCTAATTGTTGGCTAATCGTACTTCCTCCACCACCAGAATCTTGTCCCAATAAAACGGTTTTTACAGCTACTCTTCCTAAGGCACGAAAGTCAACTCCAGTATGCTTAAAGAATCGTGCATCTTCAGTTGAAATAAGTGCATCAACTAATTCGGTAGGAATATCCTCAAAGTTTACAGGTAACCTATTTTCAATATAATAGGTACCAAATATTTCATTGTTTTCTGAGTAGATAATAGAAGCCGAGTCATAGTCTGGATTTTCAAGCTGACTAAAAGAAGGAATATCTTGACTTGCGGCATATAAAAATACTGCAAGGGTCAAGATGCCAGCAATAAGACCAAACCATAAAAGATAAATGAATTTGGAATTATACTTCTTAAACAATTTCTTCAGTCTCTCCATAGAACATATTAGGCTTGGCAAATGTACATGAAAGATTGAATAAAATTCATATAGATGCGATTATATTTAGCTAAATTTGGGCACATTATAAAATTGAAAAATCAAATATGTCAACAGATAAAAAAGTAATCTTTGCGATGGAAGGGGTTACAAAAACATACCCTCCTCAGAAACAAGTCCTTAAGAACATATGGCTTTCTTTTTTCTACGGTGCGAAAATAGGAGTTCTTGGTTTGAATGGATCAGGAAAGTCTTCTTTGCTTAAGATTATTGCTGGAATCGATACGAACTATCAAGGGAAAGTGTACTTCGATGGAGAATATAAAATAGGATATTTACAACAAGAGCCTGAACTTGATGACACCAAGACAGTAAGAGAAGTTGTAGAAGAAGGTGTTCAAGAAATAGTTGACATCATGAAAGAATATGATGAGATCAACTTGAAGCTCGCTGAACCGATGGATGACGATGAGATGATGAAGACCATAGAAAAGCAAGGTGTTCTCATGGAAAAAATGGATCACTTCAATGCATGGGAACTGGATCATCGATTGAATACGGCTATGGAATCTTTACGATGTCCACCGGAAGATGCCAAAGTTAGTGTGTTATCAGGTGGAGAAAAAAGAAGAGTTGCGTTGTGTCGATTGTTATTATCTCAACCCGATATTCTTTTATTGGATGAGCCGACCAATCACTTGGATGCTGAGAGTGTACATTGGCTTGAACAATATCTTGACAACTTCCCTGGTACCGTTATTGCTGTTACACACGATCGTTATTTCTTGGATAACGTGGCAGGATGGATACTAGAACTGGATCGAGGCGAAGGAATTCCGTATCAAGGAAACTATAGTAGTTGGCTTGAACAAAAAACCAAAAGGCTGGAACAAGAAGAAAAGACAGAATCCAAAAGAAAGAAAGCACTTAGCAGAGAGCTTGACTGGATAAGAATGTCTCAAAAAGCACGTCAATCGAAAGGAAAGGCTCGTTTGAATGCATACGATAAAATGGCAAGTGCTGAAACAAAAGAGAAAGAAGCAAAATTGGAATTATACATACCGCCTGGTCAACGATTGGGAGACAAGGTCATTGACATTAATGGCATCACGAAATCATATGGTGATCGAATATTAATTGATAATTTCACTGCTTCTATTCCAAAGAATGCGATAGTGGGTATTGTGGGACCAAATGGTGTAGGAAAATCGACCTTATTCCGCATGATCATGGGGAATGAGCAACCTGATTCTGGTAGCATTGATATAGGAGAAACTGTTGATATTGCATATGTGGATCAATCTCATGAAGATTTGTTACCTGAAAAAACGATATATGAAATCATAAGCGAAGGCAATGACATCATCACAGTAGGTAATAAAGAAATCAATGCACGAGCGTACCTTTCAAGATTTAACTTTGCAGGAAGTGACCAACAAAAAAAGCTTGGTGTTCTGTCAGGTGGAGAACGAAATAGAGTACATCTCGCTATGACCTTAAAAAGTGGTGGAAATGTATTACTCCTCGATGAGCCGACCAATGATATTGATGTCAATACACTTAGAGCACTGGAAGAAGCAATTGAAAATTTTGCGGGTTGTGTTATGGTCATTTCGCACGACAGATGGTTCATTGACCGTTTAGCAACACATATTTTAGCTTATGAAGATGATTCTCAAATCATTTTCTACGAAGGAAATTTCTCTGACTATGAGAAAGCAAAGAAAGAACGATTGGGTGATGTAACTCCGAAACGCCCCCGATTTAAAAAATTGATATAAATGGGCAATTTTGAATCCATTTCTCATGACCAATGGTTGGCTAAAATAAAGAAAGAGCTCAAGACCGAAGACTTAGGGAGTTTTCATACTTTAGTCTCCGACCACATCTCAATAGATCCTTTTTTTGGGCGTAAGCCCGAGCAAAAAAACGGTCAACGAATCGTAAAATCGTGGCAGCACAAAATATGTATTAAAGCAAGTTCTATCGATAATGAATTATTATTGGAAGATTTAGCTGGTGGTATAGATTACGTTGAAATTCAAGTTGACCAGCAAGGAACAGATTGGGAAAAAGCTTTTGATGGTGTAATTTTTGAGTACATAGACTTGGAATTTATAATAGATGATAAGGACTGGATGCCCATCATTGAAAAAGAATTATCTTCTTTCAACAGTGACTTTCGACTTTCATTATCTTCTTCTATCCTTCAACTAGATGCAAAAGATTATGTCGCACAATTAACGGAAGGATTCGAACGCATAATACGAGATCTTGACCAGTTTCCTGAGAACGAAGAAAGAACAGCCAAACTTAAATCCTATCGTATCAACAGACTGATTTCTCCTAAAATCGTTGAAGAATTAGCCTTAGCTGAAGCAATAGAAGTCTTATCCTATAATCTGTGTAAAGGGTTTGGAATGGAGATATTCAGCATCAAAAGTCATGCCTCATGTATGCCTATGTTTGAAGATGTAGAACGAAATTACATTGACCTTAGTATGAAAGGGTTGATAGCTGGATTAGCCCATTATGATGCTATTTTTATTGATCAAGCACATCAGAAAAAACCTTCTTTTCACCATAGAGTCAGTCGCAACATTCATCATTTATTGAAAGAAGAATCGAATCTGGTTTACACAAGATCTGCTTTCAAAGGTGCAGAGCAAATTACGAAGATCAGAAATAAAATTGCGCAGGCTGTGTGGAATAAAATCAGATAGCTTACGTTATACCATTTAAACACTAAATTGTATTATACAAAAAGGAGACCGGAGATAATCGAGAGAGTCATTATTTCTAATGGTGATTATTCCGGTCTATCCGTTACATAACCTTGCTGTTTCTATGAAGGTTTTTCAAAATAAAGTTCTCATGGTGTAACATCATAGTGTCGAAGCTAGATGTGGCTTTCATGATAAATTATGGGTAGTCTGGTTTAACCTTAATTATTTTGTATCAAAACTGTTCTGCAACCATTCGGTAGTGGATTCTATCCCACCCCCAATCAATGCTGTAATCCAATTGAAGATATCCATCAATATATTCTCCATCCCCTCTTAAAATTGCTCCACCATATACTGATTGTGACCGAATATCAAAATCAATTACTCCATTTGCATGACGATCGAGGTCTGCTCGTATCACTTCGAAATCGTAATCGTCAAACAAGGCCTCTATCAATACATCATCGTTGCCATCCAAGGAAATCTGAAGATCAAAATTATAATACCCGTTTACAATATTTGCATCGTAAAATCCAGCTACTTCTATGGCTTTCTCATCGATGGTTGTGCATGCATTAAATAAACAAAGGCTCAACAATATCGCAGCAATTTTTCCTACGTTTTTCATACCAAATCGTTTTAATTGTTAATAAAACCTATTCAGACTTTCGGATGCCGCTCCCCTTTTAACTTCTAACTTGTCGTGAGAAAAAAAGGCATAGTAGTGCAATTCATTGCGTTGTTTTCAATGTCCTATAAATCAGGTATACTCCCGTGATACCCAACATCTTAAAGTTTAAATAGTATTATGAATTTGGGTTTTGATTTGTTTTACTAATATCGTAAGGAAAAGCAGTTGTTACACAAAATTTTATGTCGTTTAAATAAACATTATGAAATTGTCAGCGAAGTGTTAATAAATTTTACAAAATTTGATGTTAAAATATTCACATTGGGCAATAAGAACATCAATCCGAATTTATTGAAAGGGGCTTTCGCCCAAAAGGAAAAGTCTGTAGATGCTCTTAGCTCTGGTATTCTGTCAGGAGACCGTGCTGCCCTTTCAGAAGGTATCACGCTTATAGAAAGCAGTGCGCATGCTGATCGTGAGAAAGCCACAGCATTGTTGAACGCATTATCACCTGATTACGTTCGATCGACATCCTGGAGAATCGCTATTTCAGGATCACCAGGAGTTGGAAAGAGCACCTTCATAGAAGCTTTGATAAAAAGAAGACCCCAAGGAAAATACGCAGTACTGACCATAGATCCTTCTTCCGAAGAAACCAAAGGAAGTATTTTAGGTGATAAAACACGGATGGAAGAAAGCAGTGTTATGGACAATGTATTTGTGCGTCCATCACCTAGTAAAAGTTTTCTCGGAGGAGTTTCAAGTAAAACTCGAGAAGTCATGCTGCTCTGTGAAGCAGCAGGGTATGATCACATATTAATAGAAACAGTAGGCGTAGGCCAAAGCGAAACTATGGTTTCACAAATGGTCGACTTATTTGTTTTATTGGTTTTGCCAGGATCAGGTGATGAAATACAAGGCATTAAAAGAGGAATTGTAGAGTTAGCTGATATTATCACCATAACTAAATCCGATGGCGATCGTCAACTCATTGCAAAACAATCTGCACGCGCGTACAAAAATGCGTTACACATTCTAAGTGGAAAATATAAAGACAAGACCATTCCTACTCTTGCCATTTCAAGTACAGAAGGTAAAGGACTTGAGGACATGTGGAAGGAGATTTCCAAATTCAAAACATATTTACAAAAAGAAAATCTAAAAGAACAAAGACGTAAAAATCAAGTGTCTATGTGGTATAACAACCAATTAAAAGATGTCATTTACGAAAAATTCATATCGGACCCTAAAGTTCAAGACTTACTCAACAGACATAGGAAAGAAATAGAAAATGGAGCTGTTGATGTGTGGCGATTATTAGGGAGTATGGGGTAAGGAGTAAGGAATTCAAACTTGATATTAAGAGCATATATTAATACCTCATCCAGGCCTTCTCCTAAAGGAGAAGGAGTTAATTAATTTGTTTTAGTATTTAATATCAAGTTTAAATCTATTCGTTTATAAAAAGATGAGACTTCAATTTCTCCTGATTTTTATACATTTTCACACTATGTATTTTTTAATTGTTCAAGAGGCTATCCGCCATCAAGTTATAAGAAGATGAAAATGATTCTTCATACTTTTTGCATTGCCCAAAAAGTATGCAAAAAGTCTAGGCTGTAAGTCAGCAATTGCTAAAATATCTGTATTTCGTCTATAAAAGCAAAACTCGCCGAAAATTAAGTTTTCCATGGATTGGTTATGAGGTAAGGATTTTTTAACGCATATGCTGTGCATGTTTTTGGCTCATACACTTGCTTTTATGTACGACAAAATTTCGATATTTCTTAA
>JAHDGD010000108.1 GCA_020627825.1 Saprospiraceae bacterium | reverse complement strand
TATTCACAAAATCACTCCACCAATCCCCAAAACCCCCACCAAAACCAGCATAATAAACTTCTAATTCACTCTATTTTAGAATTATCTTGAACCTATAGTTCAATTCGTTCCTCCATAATTTACTGTTTTCAACAGTAATCTTAAAATAGTTTTGCCTTGATCCAAACGATTTTCTTGATATCTAAACTGAATGAGAATTAACCCATCTTCTGCCGTCCAAAACTTAGGCAAAATCAACATGTCGCTAGCATTTTTAAAAGACCAAGAGCGAAGTACTTTTCATTGCATAAATGTTATAATTTAAACTCTTTCCTATCATCACTTTAGAAAATAGCAATACGAATCAATCTTCTCTTTTTTTCAATTGAATAAAATATTCATTTCCTTTTCGTGGAGGAATAGAATTGTAACATGGTTCTATCTGTACTTCTTCAAATATAGGGTCAAAATACTGATGATACGCTTCTTTAGATCCTCCAAAAGGTCTTTTATCCGAACCCTCAACCAACGGAAGATTGAATAATACACCTATCAATTGCCCACCTGGAACCAAAAGATCCCATATCTTTTGGGCGTAAGCCCTTCTATTCTCATCGGTAGGTAAAAAAGAACAGAAAAAGGTTTGCTCTAAAATGAGATCATATTGACCTTCAAATTCAAAAAAGTCTGCTTGATGTAGATGGTGGACCGGAAAAGCTGGATTTCTTTCTTGGAAAGCCTGTAAAGGAAGTTGAGAAATATCCAAAATATGCACGTTCTTAAAACCTTTGTTCCATGCATATTCAGCTTCATATGCATTCCCAGCTCCTGGAATCAGGATCTTGACATTTTTGTTTATAATGCCATCAAGGTAGGTTTTAAGTGGTGTTGATGGATGTCCAATATCCCATCCTGTCCTTCCTTCTTCATACCGCTGACTCCAATATATCGCTTCTTCCGATTTCATTTTATCTTTTTGTTTCATTGCTGTAAAACTAAATGAAAACCGAATAGTTTATTAATCGGTATATAGACACGCTTGTGGCTAATGATGACAAGTCAGCGAATTATGTTTGCTCAAGTCATGTAATGTTTAAAATCATCTGTATTTTTACGATATGAGGAAATTGGTTGTCATTTCGATCTGCTTACTAACTATTTTTTGTTCATTGACTATTTTAAATGGTCCATATGGTCTGGAATCCGTGGAGCCTATCGGTCCTTTTATGAACAATGTTTTTCCGAAAGAGAATCCCCATAAGTCAGACTGGAAAGTAGTGGATGCATTTCCTGGGCATACTTTTATTGATCCTGTTGCCATAGTTGATGTGCCAAATTTTGATGGATATTATGTTGTTGCGATTAATGGGGTTATATGGTTTATGGGAGATGACAACACGAAAGAGGTCGCTTTGGATATTACGGAGGATGTTATTGTATCCGGTGATGATGGTTTGACCAATATTATTTTACATCCAGAATTTGGAGTGGAAGGATCACCTCATCAAGGAGAACTTTTTGTGTTTTATGCGTACCATCCTACTGTTAATGAAAGTTTGGATTATAGGATGAATATCTTATCGCGTTTCAAGACATTCGAAAATTCAACGACCATTGATCCCACGAGTGAAGAAATTCTGATCCGTGATGTTGACCCTCAAGCATATCATATGGGAGGAGGCATGTTTTTCGATGAACAAGGTTTTCTATATATCAGCTGGGGTGATGGAGGTGGAGGAAATGATGAGTACAATTCTTCACAACAAATTACGGATCGTTTTTGGGGAGGAATTATACGAATTGATGTGGACAATCGTCCTGATCTATCTCATCCTATTCCGAAGCAAATCACAGAATATCCCGGTAAGCCCACTGATTTTCCTTCTACCATTACACAAGGATATAGTATCCCAAATGATAATCCATGGGTAGGGGAAGAGGGCGTTCTAGAAGAGTTCTTTGCTCTAGGATTTAGATCGCCACATAGAATTGCTCAAGATCGTGTGACGGGAAAAATATGGGTAGGTGATGTAGGGCAAGGGTCCAAGGAAGAAATTACCATCATTGAAAAGGGTGGCAATGCTCAGTGGCCTTATATGGAAGGAGATGTAGCGGGGGTAAAAGATCGACCTACTGAGATTATTGGAGTTGAAAATCCACCTATTCATGCCTATTCGCGATCTACTGGAATTTCAGTAATTGGTGGCTTTGTGTACCGTGGAGACAAATGGGTGTCTGAACTAGAGGGGCAATATATTTTTGGGGATTATGGTTCTGGGAATATTTGGAAACTTGATCCAAGTACAGGTGATGTAGAATACATGTTATCGCTCACGGATTGGGGAGAATCACGAGCGGAAGGCTTGACATCTTTTGGGTATTCAGCTGAAGGTGATGTGTTCTTATTGAAGTTGAAAAATAAAGGAGTGAATAGTGGGATTGTTTATAAACTGGAGAAACAAAATACAACACCACCTTATATTCCCGAGCTTCTTTCTGAAACTGGTGCTTTTGTTGATCTGGAATCAATGAAGCCTAGCTCAGGATTTATACCATATCGAGTAAATAGTCCTTTGTGGAGTGATTATGCTGTAAAAGATCGTTGGGCAGCATTCCCTAATGATGGACAATTTGATAGCTCGGACGAGCAAATTCATTTTTTTGAAAATGGAGATTGGATCTTTCCTAAGGGAACTGTATTTATTAAACATTTCGAAGTTCCTATTGATCATAGAGATTCTTCGATAACGAGAAAAATCGAGACTAGATTTTATGTGATTGATGAACTCGGGCAAGGATATGGGTTGAGTTACAGGTGGAATGAAGAGCAGTCCGATGCAACGTTGATTCGAAATTCGGAAGTGCGAACGTTTGATGTGATAGATGAATTTGGTGAGGCTTACGCCCAAAATTGGGAATTTCCTGGACCTTTACAATGTAACACATGCCATAATGGAAATGCTGGATTTGTATTGGGTGTGAATACCCAACAGTTAAATGGTAATTTGCTGTATCCTTCAACATCTATTTCAGCTAATCAATTAGCAACATGGAATCATGTTAACATATTTAATGAACAGCTTGAAGAAGATCGAATTTCGGAGATGCCTAGAGCTGTTAGTTTATCTGATCCAAATGCAAGTTTAAGATCAAAAGTCACGTCATACCTAGATTCAAATTGTGCTTCTTGTCACATGCCGAAAGGTGTGGAAGGAGCATTTGACGCACGATTAACAACTCCATTAAATAGCAAAAGTCTTATTAATGCTTTTGGTATAAGCCATACGTCTGCGTCTGGATCAATGATTGTTAAAGCAGGTTCAGCACACGAGTCCTTATTGTGGCAACGAGATATTTCGACAGATACGGATAAAATGCCACCACTGGGAAGGAATATTGTAGATTATGAGTGGGTTGATCTATTAGCAGAGTGGATTAATGGACTTGAAGAACCATGCTATGGTGAATTTGTATCGAATTTCACATGGGAACAATGGGCTGTTAATGGATGGGGACCTGTGGAAGTTGATCGATCCAATAATACCGATTTAGCAGATGATGGAAACATCATGTCAATAGCTGGAACAACCTATGAGAAAGGACTAGGGGTGCATGCATATTCTGAAGTGAAATATAAATTGAATGGAGATTTCAAGCGTTTTACAGCTGTAATAGGTGTCGATGATGAAAGTTGTGATCAAGCGAGTGTAGTATTCCGCGTTATATTGGACAATAAAACGATTTATACATCTGAACTCAAACGAAAGGGAGAAGAAGGGGAATTCGTAGTATTGGATATATCCGGTGGGAATGAAATAAAGTTGCAAGTTCTAGATGGAGATGGAAGTCAAACATGTGATCATGCCAACTGGGCCGATGCAAGATTTCACAGAAAGCTAGACAGTGACTTTGATGGAGTTTGTGATGACTACGATGCATGTCCAGGTGTTGATGATCATATCGATGTTAATCAAGATGGAATACCAGATGGCTGCGAGCAGGTAGTGTTGGGTGGAGAACTTGAAATAGAAGTATTTCCGAATCCATTTATACGGGACTTTCAATTTAACATTAAGTCAATTAATGACTTGACCCTTCGAACATCAGTTTTTATATATGATGTAAGCGGACAATTGGTGTATGAAAATCATAATGTAACATTGGGAGAAACCGTAAATGTTCAATTAGCTGTAGGAGAAGGGACGTATTTTCTCGTAGCAAAGTCAGGAGCATTCAAGGGTACGAAAAATCTTGTAAGTATAGTAGAATAACAGGATGAATGTACAATTAATCAATGCGTGCAAGGACGAGTATGCGGGGTATATCCAACAAGTTTTCGCAACGGGAGAAGCAGAAAAATTACATTACAAATGGTCTGTTATATCGAATTGGCGGAACCATTTTGAATTAGACTATACGTCTTTACATCAATCTTTTGATAAAGCTTTAGCAAGTACTTACAGTAGGCAATTATGGAAAGGGGAAAAGTTTTCCATAAAATCAGGAATGTTGATGTTGATAGAAGAGAATCCTATGTTCATGGAAGCTGCTTTTCAGAATCTCTTTGACGAATCGAAAGATATTTCCATGCGATTCAATCGGTTTTTATTTCATTGTGACGAATTGCTAGAAACCCTTCATAAAAAAGACGAAAGAATCAACACACATTACCAAAATGATTACGCAGTTTCTTTGTATTTATCTTTTGAATATCCAGAAAAATATGCGCCATTTGACTACCAACTATTTCATCCTTTTATGGAGAAAATAGGCAGTAGGAACATTCCAGTTGAACAAGATAAAGAACGGTATTATAAAATCATGAAAGCATTATATACTGTGCTTTCCAAGGATCAAGAGTTTATGAACAATTGGCAATTTGTAAAGAATCAAGCGGATTATTCAGGTCCATCTTTGTTTCTTATTTATGATGTGATGGAGTATAGTATGCGAGATAAGTAAGAGTTGTAGTTGACAACAATTTCAATGAACACACATATAATAAGATATATCCTATCATACCACTCAAATCTCATGACCAAAGATGAAAACATCTTGAAACTGTTAAAAAATGATATAGAAAATTTTGAAAAAAATTGGTGATTAGAATAGATGTACAAAACGAAATAGATTAAAACAATTATCCCAATTGTAAAAAACTACCAAGAACTTCAATGGCTAAACATTGCAGGTTTTGCTGATACGATTGTCATTAAATTCGTATCTTGCAGGTCATGAAGAACATCTTGATTCTATTTAGCTTTTTACTCATTTCGACTATTGCTTATGGTCAGGATTTTTCAAGTACACTTCCTTTACTTATCGTTCAGACAAATGGAGATGAAATCCCCGATGAGCCTAAAATTTTAGTGAAGTGTGGGATCATCCATAACGAAAACGGGGTCAATCATCCTAGTGATCCATGGAATGTGTATGATGGTCATATTGGAATTGAAATCAGGGGGCAATCTTCAACATTATACCCTAAAAAAGGATATGGAATTGAATTTCGTGATGCCTTAAATCAAGATGTACAAATTGAATTTCTTGGTTTTCCACTAGAAGAGGATTTTGTTTTGCATGGCCCATTTGCAGATAAAAGTTTGATTCGTAATGCTTTTGTATATGAACTAGCTGCTGATATGATGCCTTATGCACCTCGTACACGTTTTGTTGAATTGTTGATTGATGATGCATATCAAGGTGTTTATCTTCTTCTAGAAAAAATCAAACGCGATCCAAATAGAGTAGATATCGCGAAATTACTACCTGAAGATAAA
Source organism: Saprospiraceae bacterium (assembly GCA_020627825.1). Classification (GTDB taxonomy): domain Bacteria; phylum Bacteroidota; class Bacteroidia; order Chitinophagales; family Saprospiraceae; genus JAHDFB01. Next base: position 8,322 of record JAHDGD010000108.1, on the reverse strand, counting down.
GAGGGAGAAGAAGTAGAAGGAGGCTATATTTTGCGATTCGATAAGACAGATCAAGATGAGGAAATTTTATGGACTTCTGATATCATGGAACAGCCAGGTGATAATCTTGGTGATTTTGTAGCCTTTGAGCCAAAATTTGATGAAATTCAGAACGAGCAAGTTGATTATATTCAGTCTTACATAGAGACATTCGAAACAGCTTTATTAAATGAAGATTTTTCGTCGCAAGGAATTCGCTATGATGCCTATATAGATGTAGCTTCTGTTATTGATTTTATGTTGATTACAGAGTTAACCAAGAATATCGATGGGTACAGAATCTCTACTTTTATGTATAAGGACAAAAGTGACGTATTAAAAATAGGCCCCATATGGGATTTTAATTTTGCACTGGGAAATGCGGATTACTGTGAAGGAGGTGATCCAGTAGGATGGCAATTCAATTTTAATTTTGTTTGTCCATGGGATAGCAAAGGAAATCATTTTTGGTGGAGACGATTTTTAGAAGATCCGGTTTTCGAAAATCAATTTATAGAGCGGTATGAAGTCCTACGCCAATCTATTTTTCATATAGATAGTCTATACAAACGAATAGATGTTTTAGTAGATCGAATAGGTGAAGATGCGATTAATCGAAACTTTGAAACATATGATATACTTGGTGAATGGGTGTGGCCGAATAACTTTGTGGGAGGCTCACACCAAGCTGAAATTCAATACATCAAAGATTGGTTAAGTGATCGTCTATTATTTATGGATAGCTCAATAACAATGGCTAAAAACATAGAGGGCTTAACGGATCCTATTCGTATATATCCCAATCCCAGTAATGGTCAATTTACAATAGATTTAGGAAAGTACTCCATAAGTTCACGTTGGATTCTATTGTATAATAGTCAAGGGCAACTTGTTCAAAAAATAGAAACATTATACGAAGCAGAACAAGTACTAAATTTAGATTTACCACAGGGAATGTACTATGTTCGTATTATGAATGAAACGGCAAAAACATTAGGTGAGGTTCAAAAACTTATAATTTACTGATATGACTTGGGAAATATTACAAATCGCAATAATCATTTTAGGACCTATTCCTTTGCAGATGTATTTAAAAGATACGAAAGTGGGGAATATCCTAAGTCCTATTGTAGTTGCTTACATGATTGGAATAGCAATTTCCACATTTAAAATATTTCCTTTGTCAGAAAGTATAAGTGACTGGGGAACGAAAATTAGCATCATGTTGGCCATTCCGTTATTGTTGTTTGGTGCCGATATTATTGGTTGGTTAAAGCATTCACGGAGTACAGTTCTATCTTTTTTATATGCCGTTATTGCAGCATTTGTTTCCTGTGTTGTGTATGGAATACTCTTCAGAGGTAAGATAACAGGAGTAGAAGAATATAGTGGGATGCTATTTGGAGTTTATACTGGTGGAACAGCCACAATGAATGCTGTTGCTATAGGTCTTGACGTTACCCCAAAAGTTTTTGCATTTGTTAATTCTATCGAAATCTTTGTAGGAGGAATCTATCTGTTGTTTTTAACCAGTGTAGCACCAATGTTTTTCGGTAGTTTTTTACGTAAATACAAATTTGAAGATGGAGATGTGAATGAATATGAAGAAGATGGATTTAGTTGGAGTAATTTACCTGGAATGTTGAAATCACTTGGTCTCAGTGTTCTGATCATAGGAGTTACACTTGGTGTGATCTTGGGTGTTTTTGGTACGATGGATAAATCGACATTGATTATCATTATACTTACAACGCTAAGTATAGGGTGTTCGTTTATTCCGGCGGTAGGAAAATGGAAAGGTTCTTTTGACGTAGCGGAGTACTTATTACTCGTATTCAGTATTGCAGCTGGTATGTTGTGTGATTTTGCTATTGTGATTAATGAGGGTGGTTTAATGCTCTTATATACAGCTTTGACATGGATTACAGTAGTATTCATCCACACTTTACTTTCATGGATGAGTAAAATCGATAGAGACACAACAATGATTACAAGTACTGCAGCTTTGTATGGTCCCGCTTTTATAGGTCAAATCGCAACAATTCTTGGAAATAAAAGAATCATAATTGCGGGAATTGCCACAGGGATAATGGGGTATGCTATAGGAAATTACCTTGGTTTAGCTGTAACATATCTGTTGAGAATACTATAAAAATGCGCAAGAAATTTCCAGAACACAAAAGAAGTGAAGTTGAAATCTTAAGTAGTTTAGAAGCTTTTAAAAAGGATGATTTACAATGGAAAAAGGGTAGGGCATTTAGTTATGTCTATTATGCTGAAGATGCCATTACGGAAACATTGAAAAAAGCTTATGTCAGTTACTTCAGTGAAAATGCACTCAATCCTAGTGCTTTTCCATCCCTGTTAAGAATGGAAAATGAAGTTGTGTCTATGTGTCTTGATTTATTTGATGCACATGAGAATGCTACGGGTAATATGACTTCTGGTGGTACTGAATCTATTTTAATGGCCTTAAAATCAGCCAAGGAATATGCTAAAATTCATAAACCTCATATAAAGGAACCTGAAGTTTTACTTCCTATTTCAGCTCATCCTGCCTTTGATAAAGGATGCGATTATTTTGGGTTGAACCCAAAAAAAATTGAACTCACGGACGATTTTAGAGTGCACGTAAAGGAAATCGAACGCGCTATTACGAACAATACGATATTGATTGTTGCCTCAGCTCCTTCCTATCCTCAGGGTGTTATCGATCCTATTCCGGCGATTGGGAACATAGCAAAAGCTCAGAATATATTGTTTCATGTTGATGCTTGTGTAGGAGGTTTTGTTTTGCCTTTTATGGAAACAAGAACCCCATGGAACATGGCAGTAGAAGGTGTGACCTCTATGAGTGCAGATATTCATAAGTATGGATTTGCATCCAAAGGGTCTTCCGTTATTTTATATAATGATCCCGAGTTAAGAAAAGCACAATATTACGTGTATACCGATTGGCCCGGTGGAATGTATGGAAGTCCAGCTATCTTGGGTACAAAGCCAGGTGGAGCAATCGCTGTAGCTTGGTCTATATTGCATCTTCTAGGGAGTGAAGGATATCGAGAAAAGGTCAAAACATCGCTTGATGTTGCACGTCAATTTAGAGACAGAATTTCTGCCTATAAAGATTTACAGGTGTGGGGTAATCCAGATATGTGTATTTTTTCCTTTGGAAGTGAACGATTTAATATTTATGAGTTAGGAGACGAAATGCATTTAAAAGGATGGTTGATGGATCGACAACAAAATCCTTCAGCGTTACATCTCTCTATTTCACCTTTTCATACCCACATCATAAATGATTTTTTTGAAGACTTTGAAGTAGCTTATAAAAAAGCAAAAAGACCAACAGTTCAATCTACACTTAATAAGATTCAGGTATCTGCGAATAAAGGACTAAAAAAGATTTTACCTAAAAAAACATATAAGAAAGTTCAAGACATGGCACTTTCTAAAACAGATCCCGCAAGTAAACGAAGCGCCGCTTTGTATGGGATGATTGGAGATCTTAAAGGAGACGGAGAAACAGAAGAATTGATCAAAAATTATCTTGATAAATTATTCTCGTCTTAATGAATCTAAAAGTTATTTATTTAGTTTTAATCTCTCAACGTATCTAGAAAAGCTGAAAGAGCAACAATTTCTGCAGGATTCATTCCACTTTTATAAGATTGCATAGTACCTTTTCCGTAATAGATCATGGCAAATTGCATTGTTCTGTCTAAGGTGCTTTCTTTTAAATTTGCTGCACCTCCTAAACCCAATCCTCCTTTACGTCCATGGCACATTGTACAATTCGATTTATACAACTTTGCAGCATCAATTGCTTTATAATCTTCTTCACCTACTTCAGCTATTAGCTTTTTAACAGCATCAAGTTGTTCACTTGAAAAGGGTTCAGCATCCTGAAGATCAAGAGCATAATTACTTTGTGGAGTAACAACTATCCAAAAGCCAAGAATTAAAAAAGAAATAAGCTTTATCATAATTTTAAATTCAATACATATGTTGAACGCATTGAAGGATGAATTGGTTTCAGTTATGTTGGCTCATATGTTATGCGCCCAATAATTCCTGTACTTGTTGAATTACATTTTCCTTCGTGTACCCGAATTTTTCATCCAATACTGTGTATGGAGCTGAATAACCAAAATGCGTCATTCCATACACCTTTCCATGAGGTCCCACTAATCCTTCCAATGTCACAGGCAAACCTGCAGTCATACCAAATGCAGGAATTCCAGCTGGTAAAATCTTTTCTTGGTATTCTTTTGATTGCTCTCTAAATAATCCTTCAGAAGGCACTGACACAACACGTACTTTGTAAGTTTTTGATAGTTCGTCATATGCACTTAACAATGTACTAACTTCTGAACCATTAGCTATGAGTATGACATCAGGTGTATCGTCTGAGTCTTTAACGATGTAAGCACCTTTTTCTAATTGAGCCGCATCTTCGAATCTTGATGTATCAGCTAAAGCTGGAATATCTGTGATGTTTTGCCTTGAAAAGATTAATCCTGTAGGACGATCGTTGATTTCAAGACATTTTTTCCAAGCATGGATTGTTTCTGCTGAATCACCTGGTCTTAGCGCAATAAAGGAAGATTTTCCACTATGATTGTGTAATTTTTCCAATAATCTCAATTGAGCTTCTTGTTCAATAGGTTGATGCGTGGGACCATCTTCTCCAACTCTAAATGCATCATGAGTCCAAAGGAATTTTACTGGAGTTTCCATTAATGAAGCCACTCTTAGGACAGGTTTCATGTAATCAGAAAAAGCAAAAAATGTTGCACACACAGGTATTATCCCACCGTGTAAAGCCATTCCAGTACTTAATGCCGCCATAGTTAATTCACTTACCCCTGCTTGTAAAAAACGTCCACTAAAATCACCCTTCTCAAGTGCCTTTGTCTTTTTTAAGAATCCATCTGTTTTATCACTATTCGATAAATCTGCTGAAGCAACAATCATATTCTCTACATGATCTCCAAAATATGAAAGTACTTCTTTACTGGAATTTCTTGTGGCAAGGTTTTCACCATACTGGATGTCTTCCCACTTTAAAGTAGGTAAATGCCCATTTAGAAAACCGTTGAGTTTTGCTGCCATTTCAGGATTAGATAATTCCCATTCCTCAAATCTGGACTTGTGTTCTTTTACCTCTTTTCTTTTTTTGTCTAATACGTCCTTATAATATGTAGCAACATTTTCAAATATCTTGAATGGTTGGTCTGCATCCCCTCCTAAATGTTCTATAGTTTTCTCGAATGATGCTTTGGACTTACCAAGTGGTTTTCCATGCGTTTCAACTTCTCCTTCGTAAGCATCTCCTTCATTAGTTACCGCTCCTTTACCCATTATCGTTTTTCCGATGATCAAACTAGGTCGTAAAGTTTCTTCTTGGCTGGCTTTTATGGCATTTCTTATGGCCTCCGTATCATTTCCATCTATTGTGATCACATGCCAATCCCATGCCTTATATTTTGCACTGGTATCTTCCATCGTGACTTCATCTACCATCGTAGATAATTGTACATCATTCGCATCATAAAACATAATCAACTTTCCAAGACCTAAATGACCTGCAATTCTGCCAACTCCCTGTGAAATCTCTTCTTGTATCCCTCCATCTGATATGTACACATAAGTATAATGTGAAACTAAATTACCGAAGCGTGTACTTAAAAATTCTTCTGCAATCGCCGCACCAGCGCCAAATGCATGTCCCAATCCAAGTGGTCCTGAAGTATTTTCTATTCCTCTTGCTTGGTCTACTTCTGGATGTCCTGGAGTAACAGATTTCCATTGACGGAAATTTTTAATGTCGTCCATTTCCATCGCTCCTATCAAAACCAATTGACTATAAAGCATCGCAGACATATGTCCAGGATCTAGAAAAAATCGGTCTCTAAAAGGCCATTCAAAATGATCCGGATCGAATTTTAAGAATTCTGAATATAAGATTTGAATAAAATCAGCCCCTCCCATTGCACCTCCTGGATGACCCGAAGCTGCTTTTTCTACCATTGCTGCTGAAAGAATACGAATGTTATCTGCCGCTTGTTTTGTTATAGTACTCACGTTATTACTTTTTATTAGCGCAAAAATACTCGCTTATTTCAAATAGAAAATTTATTTATATGAAAAAAATAAATATAAATACACTTCTGAATTATATTTCTATTTTGTACAGTAAAAATCTGTTGAAATAGGATGATCTGTTCATGATGTTTCGCTTACCTTTGTGGAAAAAAAAATATGTCTGCACTTGACAAAATAAATCCACATGAAATGGTGGACTTGATAAAAAATGCTTCATTCGAAAAAGATATTGAAGCCACCATTATAACTTCTAAAGGGAGTATTCATCTTGATCTATATGCGACTAAAACTCCTATAACAGTTGCTAATTTCGCTAATTTAGCTAAAAAAGGATACTATGATAATTTGAATTTTCATCGTGTTATTGAAGATTTTATGATACAAGGTGGGTGTCCTTTCGGGACTGGAACAGGAAGTCCAGGGTATCAATTTCAAGATGAATTCCATCCTGAACTATTACACGATGATATGGGAATTTTATCAATGGCTAATTCAGGTCCTTCTTCGAATGGTAGCCAATTTTTTATAACACATATACCTACACCTTGGCTTGATAATAATCATACTGTTTTTGGTAAAGTTAAATCAGATGCAGATCAAGAAGTTGTAAATAGCATAGAACAAGGAGATAAGATAATTTCTATAGAGATTATAGAATAAAAAAATGGAAGAGAAAGTTAATCCTTCTCTTCCATCAGTCCTTAATCAAGGAATATTAAGGTCTTATACCATTTGTTAAAATGGCATTAGCATTAGACAAAGTTTATCTTTTTGCTATTGGATAATTTTCTCCTCGGTTAAAGACTGTACCCACTTTTCTTGGTGCATTATTTCGAATTTGACATATTCCAGCAACGTGTGGAGTAGCCATTGATGTGCCACTTAATGTTGCATATCCTCCGTTAAGGTATGTACTGTATACACTACTTCCAGTTGCTATATAATCCACTGGATTCATGTTGTAATTTGAAAAGCCACTGAAATTCTGACCACATGTCATAGAAGATACAGTATATACTCGAGTATTGTTTATGCATGCTGGTTGATAAAATGCTGCATTTGCTGAAGAATTTCCTGCTGCAATAGCAACTCGTGTACCTGAATTACTCAAGTTTAAAATAGATGTTCTATAAGAAGATCCTGTTGAACATCCACTTCCATAGTATCCTCCCAAGCTCATGTTTACTACATCACCTGCTAAATCATAAACCGCTATGTGGTTCAATCCAGATATGATTCCTGAAGTAGAACCAGAACCGCTACAACCCAAAACTCGAATCGGGACAACTGGTGCATTTGCAGCTACTCCTACAACTCCGAAACTATTGTTTCGTGCTGCTGCACTACCTGCACAGTGTGTTCCGTGTCCATTACAATCATTCGGTGAACCACCAACAAAGCTCTTAGCATAAGTTGAACTTGTCACTACATTTAAATCAGGGTGATCCAGATCAATTCCTGTATCAACAACCCATATCCATCTTGATTGACCAGCATTTGCATAGCCACCTGCATTTGTTATACCACAAGGTGTGGTTTGTGCTCTAGATTGATCTTCATCTGCAATCGACTCTACTGTAAAATCTGGTAACTTTACTTCTCTGTCATATTCAACAGATACAATTCCTTCTAGCTTAATCAAAGCTTCATATTTGTCATCAGAAATCTTTAATGCTGCGCCAGCGTCAAGAACTCCATATAATGCAATGATTTCATTTTCTTCAATTCCTGCGTTTGTTAGAAATTCTTTTACTTCTGCTTCTACTTCGGCTTTAATCCCTTCCATTACCTTTCCTTTTTCTGCTCGATCTCTGAATCCATCAGTATCGACTTGTAGAACTGCTGGTTTAACAATATCAGGTGAAATAGATACAATATATTGGCCAGGAATAATAGTACCTTCAGCACTATTTGGTGTAACGTCTTCTGTATTTTTTTGTGTAAGATTTCCTTCATCAGTACATGAAGTCATACATAATCCAACGACGAGAAATAAAAATAATAATTTTGAAATTTTCATAATAGTTTGTTTTAGTAGGACAGGCTCATATTACGGCTACAATAAGCAAACTTGTTGTTTTCTTTAGGTATATGACATGGTGATCCAATACCATTTAAGTAGTAAATAGATTTTTGTCTGATAGCCAAATGGAATATAGACTTCCTACAGATTAAAAAAATAGGGTAAATCGGGTT
>JAHDGD010000107.1 GCA_020627825.1 Saprospiraceae bacterium | reverse complement strand
TGATATCTTCGGCTGGGATATACTATGTATATGTTAAAAGTGATAACAAGGTGTCAGTAGCTAAAGTGATTAAATTATAATAATCCATAAAGAGATTTAAACCACCTATAATAAAGGTTATCATAGGAAAAGAGCATTGTAAAATTGATGGTTTGCTTTTTTTTATACTTGTTAGATTTAAACCCGTGCCGAAGAAATAACAACTTTTGTGAATGCATCATAGTCATCACTATGGTAAGTGAGCAAAAGTTAGCGTAGCCTTTATTTCAAATGCAGTTGAGGTCATAATAGATTTTCTATTGCATAATACGGGGTAAAAGGTCAGAAGATATAAATTCAATAAAAAAGGTAGATGATACAGCCTGAGTAATGTAATTATAATCGGATTATGTACTTTAAGATTAAAATGTATAAGAAATAAATTCTTTTGTGATTGAATCATAATCAACATTATGGAGTAAGAACAAAAGTTAGCAATGCTTTTAATTCGAAAGCATTTCAAAATGCAAAAAATCCTATCGCCTAATTCGAGATAAAATATAAGTTTTTGGTATAAGCCATTGGACAGAAGTGTTCAATGGCTTTGTTTGTGTGTAATATTATTATTTTAATGAAAATGTAGAAGGATATCCCAATTCTTCACACGTATTTTTTCCATAGAAAAAGTAAAAGATGTGATTGTAAGCATCACTGTTACCGTATGTATTGACAAATGCTGATGGCTCTGTTATAGTTGTTATTGCTTTATTAATGCCACATTTTTCATTTACATATAATTCTTGAGCTATACATTCATTTAAGTGTTGGGGTATTCCATTTTGAAGTTGATAGAGTGTACGATAACAAGATGTATTAAATCTCATGACAATGTCACTATTTTCAAGTGGTTCACCACGGTAGAGGTTGAGTGATATCATGTTTCGATTAAACAATGCTTGATTTTTAAATCGGTTGTCATATTCTGTTAAATAGCGTTGTGACCATAATCCACCTTCACAATCAATAAGATTTATGGCCAAACCATATTCAGGTTTATTCTTTTCTTGAGCATTCCATTTTTCAATTTCATATGTAATAAGTTGCTCTATATCTCTTTCGATTAGTTCTTTTAACAGGGAGTGTAATACATTGCCAGCCATGGGATTATATCCACCTATAGGAAGTTGCAATCCATCAGATTGGCCACCTCGAAGTTTTTTGATATAGGTGTTGAAACGTTTTTGACTGATTGGCATGTCGTAGAGCCTATTCATAATGTCAAATGTAGGGATGAGATGTAGTTTCATTTGGTTGTATCAATTATTTGTACATAAAAAAAGCGTGTGAAAAGAATCCACACGCTTCATTATTTTCTAGAATTATATATTATAAATCCTTGATCCCGTAGTGCTTCATCAATAAAGCGTAAACAATAGCTCTTTTCTTTGCTCTATTGCTTAATCCATATTTTTCACCTACTTTCATAATAGCGGCATCAATTTTTTCGTCGCTATCCTTGATACCAAGTTTTTTCTGAACGAATTTCTTTCTGATACCTTCAAGCTCTTTTTTGTCGCTATATGCAACTAAAGCAGCATCTCTTTTGAAAAGACTAGCACCTAAGTATTTACATACTTTTGTGATTAGATCTTCAGTCAAACTTTTATCAACTTTTTTTGCTTCTGCTAGCATTTTGGGGACTAGGTCATCAATTTTACCCATTTTGAATGAATTTTTTAAAATGTTAATAATGTACGTCAAATATATAATAAGAACATTTGTTTTTATAATATATTATGCTAAAATGTAATTCATAATAATTTTAATACCAATTTAATTTGGATTAAAACAATGTTCCAGCAATTTAACGGAATAGATTTCATCTTAGTTTCCAAAACTCAAAATATTACAGAAATTTCAATTCTTTCTAGATGTAGATGATTTGTTTATTTATTCTTCTCTTTTTTATACCAACTTTATCTCTACTTTTTTAAAGCGTAAAAACTTGATGAATACGAGCAATGTTAAAGCCTTTTTCATTTATTATTTTAGCTTCTTTAGAATGGATATTAATGACGGGATTGGTATGATTAAAGTGGATGAAATAGACTTTTGCTTTTTCAGAAGACGGTATAGATTTGAATTTCTCAAGACTTTCCAAAATGAAGGGATGAGGTATTTCTTTCATATCCCTATTATTTAATTCTTTACCACTAAAAAAAGTTGCATCTAGAAATGCGTAATCTACTTTTTTGATTTCTTGTACTATATCCTTTTCCCACTTTTCCCATTTGTCAATATCAGGTATAAACAGGGCACTTTTATTACTACTTTTAATGGTGTATCCCACTGTTTCCGAGTATTCATCTCGATGCGGAACAGTGAATGGTATTACTTGAAGATGTTCGCTGATCTTTTCTGATCTTTCATCATTTAATTCTTTAAGAATAATGTTTTGTCTTGATACCAATTGTGACCAAGGTCCATTTGTTTCTAGAAATTGCTTCATGCGTGGCATTGCATATACAGCTACTTTTTTGGCATCTGTTGCTTCCATTCCTAGGTACATCAATCCAGCATAATGGCCAATGTGGGCATGTGTAAGAAAAATTCCATCTACTATTTCCTTTTCTTTTGAATGGTAATAGGTAGTTAAAGCTTTCAATTGTCTTGAAATATCAGGTGTTGCATCAAATAAGAAACTCTTAGAATGGACTGGATCTACTAAACCAAGGGATACAACTTGTCGATTAGGATCTGGCTGATCAAATAAAGCTTTACAACAATCTTTTTTACAAGCAATATGGGGTGATCCAGCATCTTGTATGGTCCCCAGAATAACGATAAAAGGTGAATCTGAAGGGGGAGGTGCAGCAACTATGTTTTCTTTTGGGATTTCAGTACATCCTAGTAAGAATATTGCTCCAAACACTACATGTAACACAGTTTTAAAGGTCATCATTATATAGCAAGTTTGCTTGAATTAAATGTCGTTTAATTTCTTCACATTGATCCAAGGCGAGTTGCGTGACACATTCGATCTGCTCGTGTTCAAATTCTAGAATGATGCGTCCAGTTTTGCCCTTATTTCTAGCGTTTTCTTGTACGGTAAAATGAGAAATTTTTAGATCAGATGAATCCTGTTTTCCATCTTTAAACCAACCATAATCTGCAATGTATTCTATTCCTTTGGAAGTAAAGTGTATCAATTCTTTACCATAGGTGTTCCACAAAAAAAAACGGCCCATTTGTATACCAGTTAAAATCGCTACTACTGGAAAGATAATGGATAAGAAATTAAATTTTTCATTTGTGGTGAATAAATACATGATTCCATAAAAACTAGCCACGAATGAACTGATAGACAACACGATAAGAATAATTCGTATCCATATGGGTACTTTCTTAACATATAATATTAGCTTATTACTTTTAAACTCAAACTGTTTGTGCGGATTCATGTTTAAGGTATTCAGGAATAAAGGTACTAAATAAGTTTGCTTTGCTCTTTTTGAAGTTTATTGTTTTTGGGCTTAAAGCCCAAAAAGTATTACATGATTGCGGATGCATCTAAGTTCTGTCTAGATTTTACATTATTTTCTTCTCCTTTATCCTTATTCCAAGGTGTAATTCCATTTGAATTATTAGCTGACGGATTAATTCTGGTTTAAAATTTAAATGGTATAAATTCCAGAATTAAATACCTTTGCGGTCAACGGAATAACACTGAAAATATGCTGATTAAAAAGAATCCCACTCAAACCAGTTCATGGGCAAACCTGCAAGATCATTTTAAAAAGGTTAAAGACAAAAAACTAATCGAATATTTTCGAGATGATCCGAGTAGGTTTAATCAGTTCTCATTGAAATTTGAAGATATCCTTTTGGATTATTCAAAGAATCACATTTCGGAAGAAACACTTCAGTTATTCAGAGACCTTGCGGAAGAAATGGACTTAGCGGAAGGGATAAAATCTATGTTTAAAGGTGATCCTATTAATGAAACAGAAAATAGACCTGTCTTACATATAGCACTTCGTTCTCCTTCCGATGATCCTATACTAGTAGATGGTGAAGATGTAAAACCAAAGGTGAAACAGGTTTTGCGTCAAATGAAAAACTTTAGTGATCGTTTTCAAAATAATAAATGTTTGGGTTTTTCAGGCAAACCTCTAAAAAACATCATCAATATAGGAATTGGAGGTTCTGATCTTGGTCCAGTAATGGTAACAGAGGCACTAAAGCCTTATTGGTCTGAAGGTGTAAGTATCCATTTTGTTTCGAATGTTGACGGAACGCACATTGCCGAAGCTCTTAAAAAGTCAGATCCTGAAACTACATTGTTTATTATAGCTTCTAAAACATTTACTACTCAAGAAACCATGACAAATGCGCAAACTGCTAAAGCATGGTTTTTAGAAAATGGGGGTACTGAAGCTACCGTGGCCAGTCACTTTATAGCATTGTCAACTAACTCAGAAGGCGTTGCAAATTTCGGGATAGATACCAACAACATGTTTCCATTTTGGAATTGGGTAGGGGGGCGTTACTCTTTGTCTTCATCTATAGGAATGTCTATTGCGTTGACTATTGGTTTTGATCATTTCCAAGAGTTATTAAATGGGCTTGGAGCAATGGACGAACATTTCAGAACCGCTAATTTTGAAGAGAATCTACCTTTTATTCTTGCGTCCATAGGGATGTGGTACAATAATTTTTGGGAAGCTGAATCCGAGGCTATACTTCCATATGATCAATATTTACATCGTTTTCCTGCTTATTTTCAACAAGGAAATATGGAGAGCAATGGAAAGAGCGTAGACCGTGAAGGAAATAAGATAGCGTATGAAACCGGTCCTATCATTTGGGGAGAGCCTGGAACTAATGGACAACATGCTTTTTATCAATTGATACATCAAGGTACCAAGTTGATTCCATGCGATTTTATCGCCACTGCACAGTCTCATAACCCATTAGGAGATCATCATCAAAAGTTGTTGTCCAATTTCTTTGCGCAAACCGAAGCACTAATGGTTGGAAAATCGACAGTTCAAGTGATACAAGAATTTAAGAATAAAGGAATAGATGAATCGGTTTATCGCCATCTTGTTCCTTTCAAAGTGTTTGAAGGGAATAGACCGACAAATTCTATTCTCTTAAAAAAATTGACTCCTTATACTCTTGGACAATTGATCGCATTATATGAACATAAAATATTCGTACAAGGTCATTTATGGAATATCTTTAGTTTTGATCAATGGGGTGTGCAGCTAGGTAAAGAATTAGCCAATAAGATTTTACCTTATCTTCAAGATGATGAGGAAGTTCATACAGATAATTCCTCAACTACAGGATTGATAAATGCATTCAAGAAAATGCGTTAGATCAACAGATTTTTGGCTGCTGATTCATCAAGATACCATACCAATTTACCTGATAAAGGGGCGACAAGTGCGGCTGGATAGTCTTCATATCCATTTTTTTGATGGATGATCTCATCTACTTTTTCAGCTTTATTTTCTCCTGTAACTAGAAACGCGACAGTTCGCGCAGAATTGATGACAGGTCCTGTAAGAGATACTCGATTTTGTCCTGTTTCAGGATGCGTAGCAACAACACAATTTTCATTGGTGTTCCATAAATTGATTTCATGTGGAAAAATAGAAGCTGTATGTCCATCATCTCCCATGCCTAAGATCACTAAATCAAAAACAGGAAGTCCATCAAGTGTAGGTAATTGCTTCTGTAGAATATGTCCATATCGCTTAGCTTCTTTCAAGGGCTGTGATTCTCCTTTGATTCGATGTATATTTTCTGACGGGATATTGATCTTAGATAGTAAATGATCTACGGTCATTCTGTAATTACTTTGCTCATCTTCTGGTCCCACACAGCGTTCATCACCCCAGTATAGGTGAATCGCAGACCAATTGATGTTATCCTTAAATTCCGAAGCCAAGATATCAAATAAAACTTTTGGCGTACTGCCTCCTGAAAGGGCAACGTGAACCAAAGGCTTGTTTTGTACTAATGTATTGAAAAACAAGGCAAACTGTTTAGCAACCTCTTGTTTGTCTTTATGTATGTGAATATCCATATTTCTCTTTTTTTGTTGGCGTTGACACCTAGCAAATCACACAAAAATCAGTATCATCTGTTAGATTAGGACCAGGATTTCGCCAAAAACCTATTCCATCTATCAATTCATCTGCATTTTTTGGGCCCCATACACCCGCAGGATAACCATACATACGCGCATCACCACTGGACCAGAACTGCAAAATAGGATCAACGAATTCCCAGGCTGCTTCTACTTCGTCTGCTCTTGCATACAAGGTCGCATCCCCTTGCATGGCATCAAGTAATAGGCGTTCATAGGCTTCCATAATATGGGATTCGGTTAAACTTGAATAAGAGAAGTCTAGGTTTGCCCGATCAACCAAAAATCCTTGGCCCGGCACTTTTACACCAAATTTTATCAAGATGCCTTCATCTGGTTGAATTCGAATAATCAACTTATTTTCCTTGTGATTGACATCGGAACGTTGAAAGATTTGATGATGAGGTGTTTTAAAGTGGATGACAACTTCTGTGACTTTTGTCGGCATTCTTTTAGCTGTTCTGACATAAAATGGAACATCCTGCCACCTCCAGTTGTCTACGAAGAATTTTATGGCTGCATAAGTTTCAGTCTCAGATTTTGGGTCTACTCCTTCTTCTTCTCTATAGCCTTTTAGTTGTTCGTTTCCGACAAAAGAAGAAGTGTATTGTGCTCTTAATGTGTTTTCCGCCAGTATGTTATCATCTTTCATTATACGTAATGATTTAAGTGCTTTTACTTTTTCATTTCGTATATCTTCAGGAGAATCGCTGATGGGAGGTTCCATTACAACTAAAGAGACAATCTGCAAAAGATGATTTTGAAACATATCACGCAATGCACCGCTTGTATCGTAATATCCTCCTCTTTTTCCTACGCCAACGCTTTCAGCATTTGTTATTTCTACATGGTGAATATAATTTCGATTCCACAATGGTTCAAAAATACTGTTTGCAAATCGAGTAACTAATAAGTTCTGAACCGTTTCTTTACCCAGGTAATGATCGATTCTATAAATCTGTTTTTCATCAAAATATTGCTGAAGACCTTTGTTTAAATTTTTGGCAGTTTCTAAACTATAACCGAAGGGTTTTTCTACAATCAATCGTTTCCATCCTTTTTCTTGCTCACTTAATCCTGCTTCACATAAGTTCTTTGCTATGGTTTCATACAAGGAAGGAGGTGTTGATAAATAGAAAATGACATTGTCGTTTGTTTTGTGTAGTTCATTTAATGCTTTGATTCTTTCTGATAAGCTTACGTAAGGACTATTATAATCCGAACCCAAGTCTTCGTAATAAAAATGCTTAGCAAAATCTTCTTTGGTGGTTTGATCCGTTGTTTTTTCCTTTAAGAATGTATTTTCGAATACAACACGATTGCGAAATTCTAAATCACTTAAGTTGCTTCGACTTGCACCTAAAACTACAAACTGGTCAGGCAATTGACCATCAATAAAAAGATTAAATAATGATGGGACTAATTTGCGAGCTGTTAAATCACCTGATGCCCCAAAAATGACCAACATTTGGTTTTCGTTTTTTTTCATTTCTTACGTTTAAAGTTCATGGATATGCTAACTCACATTACAAATGTAATCTTTGAAATGGATTTCATTTTGGGTTTAACTTCTATATCCCAATTCAATAACTTGTACATCTTCTAATTTATCTTGCCCTACAGTAAAGCGAATCATCGTTCGAACCTGGTGAAATCCATGAATTCCGCAAGCTCCAGGATTTATATGTAAGCAAGATATGCTTTTATCATAGATCACTTTGCAAATATGAGAATGTCCACATATATAAACATCGGGTTTTTTTGTGTGGAGTATATCCTTTACACGTTTGGTATAACGACCAGGATAACCACCTATGTGGGTTATAAAGAACCGAACATTGTTGATTTTGAATTCGAGGTCCAATGGGTACTGATGCCTTAGATCACCATGATCTATATTGCCATATACTGCTCGTATAGGTTTATCTTGAGGTAATTTTTCAATGACACTAAAGGCACCAATATCTCCAGCATGCCATATTTCATCGCACTCTTTTAAATGTTCTAGAATATCATCTTCCATATAGGAATGAGTGTCAGAAATCAAACCAATTCTCATATTATTGTATTGCTTTTGCGAGATCATGAAATAAATCTTCGATGTCTTCGATGCCAACACTAATTCTTATTAATCCATCGGTAATTCCATATTTCAATCGAATATCTTTTGGCACATTTCGATGAGACATAGAAGCAGGATGCACCACTAAGGTGTCTATATTTCCTAAGGTAGGCGCTAAAGAAGGTAGTGTGATCGAATTCATAAAATTAATGCCTTTTTCCATACCTCCATAAAGTTCAAAGCTTAATATACCTCCACCATTTTTCATTTGACTTTTAGCAATATGATAGCTTGAATTTGATTGAAGAAAAGGGTAATTAACTCGTTGGACTTCTTTCATTCCTTCAAGTCTTTTAGCAAGCTCAAGTGCATTATGTGCATGGCGTTCCATGCGGATAGCTAGTGTTTTAATACCATTGTTGACTAACCACGCATCAAAAGCATTACAATTCGTTCCCAGTACTTTCATTGCATCCCATATTACATCATAATCCTTTTTATTTTTACCTATAATAACACCTGTTACAGCATTGCCATGACCATTAATAAATTTCGTAGTAGAATGAATTACAAAATCAAACCCATATTTAAATGGCTGCTGAATATAAGGGGTGGAAAAAGTATTGTCAACAGCACATATGATATCATTTTTTTTGCATAATGATGCCAAAAAGGAAAGATCAATGCACTTCATAGTTGGATTGGCAGGCGTTTCACAATACAACATCTTAATGCTTTTCTCTGATTCTATGACATTCTGAACCTGTTCTATGTCTGAAAAATCTACCGCTATTATGTTGATTCCAAACTTGGTAAGAAAGTTTTGGAACAAATAGCTCGTTCCACCGTACAAATCATATTGAGTCAACAAAGTATCACCTGCTTTCATAATCCCCATGGTAAGAGTTGAAATAGCAGCCATACCAGATGAAACCATAATCCCAAAAGGATCAAGATCCAATTCATATGCTTCCAAATTGGCAATCTTTTGGGCAACAGCCTCAATCGTGGGATTGCCATATCTACCGTAAACATGCCCTTTCGATGGATTTTCAAATAGATCAATGCCTTCGTCTATTGAATCAAATTTAAAACTTGAAGTGGGGTAAATGGGGAGACTATGAGGTTCGGTTGTCCGATTAAACTTTTCTTCTTTCGCAAGGTAGGATTCCATTTTCATTTCCAGCATATTTTTCTTTGGGCTCGAGCCCAAAAAGTAAAGGTAGAAAATAATTCGCCTCACAAACAAACTATATTCAGAAGTGAATAACTGGTTTCTGTGTTTACTTTATATTTTACGGTGGAAAACCAATACCTTTGTGGTATGGAAAATAAGGATGAACCCGTATGGACGGAAGAAGAAATGACGGTCGATAAAGGACAAGAACCCATGAGATTGGATAAGTATCTCATGTCGAAAACGACGGGTGTGACTCGGAATAAAATTCAAAATGCGATCAAAAGCGGTGATATAACGGTCAATCATAAACAAGTTAAACCAAATTGTATTTTGAAAGGAGGAGAAGTCATTCAATACAGTCAACCGAAATCACCTTATGATGGCCATATCAAGAAAGAAGATATTGCACTAGATATCGTATTTGAAGATGACTCGATTCTAGTCATCAACAAACCCCCTGGAATGGTTGTCCATCCAGGTCATGGTAATTATTCAGGCACGTTGGTTAATGCTGTTGCTCACTACATCGGTAAAGATTTACCAGTGATGGAAGGTAATAATCAGGATCGTATAGGGCTTGTACATCGAATAGATAAAGATACGAGTGGGTTATTGGTGTTGGCAAAAACAGATGATGCCATGACTGGACTTAGTAAACAATTTTACGATCACACGATTGATCGGAAATACCGAGCATTGGTATGGGGACAACCTGACGAAAAAGGCACAATTGAAGGAAACATAGGACGGAATCCACACAATAGATTACAACAAATTGTTTTTCCTGACGGAGATCAAGGAAAACACGCAGTTACGCATTTTACAGTATTGAAAGGAATGTATTATGTGAGTTTGGTTGAATGTGAATTGGAGACTGGAAGAACACACCAAATTCGGGCACACATGAAATATCTAGGACATCCGTTATTCAATGACGGAAGATATGGTGGCGACAAAATCCTTAAAGGCACAGTTTTTTCCAAGTACAAACAATTCGTTATGAACTGTTTTACAATTCTACCAAGACAAGCGTTACATGCATTTTCTTTGGGATTTGAACACCCTATTACAAGAGAACGACTGTATTTCGAAGCGCCTTTACCCGATGATTTTCAGGAATTAATTTTAAAATGGGATCACTATTTAAGTGGACGAAAAGAGATGATGGAAAATGAATCTTGAAAAATGGATAGGAGAATATGTTGTTAACCTGCAATTATGTCCATTTGCTGGAGGAACTTTAAAAGATAAAAAATGGACAAGTTTTGAGATTGATTTTAAAGATTACAGATCAATTGAACATACTTTTTATGCTTTTTTAAAAGAAGAACATGCCGTTATTGATAGTTATTTTCTTACAAGTGAGCAATTGATAAAGTGGGAAGATTTCTTATTTTTTATGCACTTTTTGGAAGAGTTGGTTGCTGAAGTTGAGGCTTTTCAATCGATAAAAATAGTAGGTTTTCATCCTGATTATAAACATGCAGATGTTGAAAGTGAGCAGGTTCATTATTCTAATCGGGCACCATGGCCCTTATTTCAATTGCTTCATTCAGAAGATGTAAGGAATAGAACAAAATTGATGGATATTGAACGTGTACTTGAAGCAAATGTTGAAACACTAAATGGATATACTATTGAAGCATTACAAATTAAATTAGATGACTGTAAAAGATAGAATAGAAGCGTTTTCGAAACTGGGAACCAGGATAAGAACTGCATCTTGGATGGAAGCTGTGATTCCTTTAGCTAAAGCACAAAATAATTGGTTTACAGAAAAGACGATTACGCAGTCACTTTCGGCGATTTCTACTCATTTTTTGGATAAAGAGAAATTGGTGGAATGGTTGCTTCCTTATAAATTGGATGGGCTTTCGCCCAAAAGAGTTGCCTTGATCTTGTCTGGAAATATTCCTGCTGTAGGATTTCATGATGTGCTTTGTGTGCTTATTTCGGGTCACCATGTCTGCATCAAACCAAGTTCAAAAGATGCTGTTCTTATCCGTCAGATTGTTAAAGAATTGATAGAAATAGAAAATCGGTTCGAAGAAAAGATTACATTTATTGAAAAAGTGCAAGATGTTGATGCAATCATTGCTACAGGTAGTAATAATACTAGTCTATATTTTGAGCATTATTTTAGTAAATATCCACATATAATAAGAAAGAATAGAAAAAGTGTTGCCCTTATTCATGCTGATTCAACAGACGAGGAGATCGAACATTTAGCAGATGATATTTTAAGCTATTATGGTCTTGGTTGTAGAAATGTTTCAAAAGTATTTATTCATGAGTCTGTTGATAAACAGAAGCTTATGGAAATATGGAACCAATTTAATGACGTTATTTTACATAATAAATACAAGAATAATTACGATTACAATTATGCAGTTTATTTATTAAATAAAGAAGATTTCTTGATGAATGGAGCATTTGTTTTAAGGCCTGAAGAAAGTATACATTCAAGGATTGCATGTTTGCATTATGAGACCTATCAAACTGAAGAAGAAGTCACACAAAAACTAAATGGTGTAAAAGATGCCTTACAATGTGTTGTTTCTTCAAAACCTCTTGAAGGATTTTCTGTCATTCAGCCAGGATTCGCCCAGAAACCAGGATTGATGGATTATGCGGATCATGTAGATACTATTGAATTTTTGAAATCGATTGCATGAGTAAAGCAGAGAAAGTACAACATATTGTAGAGATATTAGAAGATTTATATCCAGAGGTGCCAGTTCCGCTGGACAATACGAGTCCTTATACCCTATTGGTAGCAGTCCTTTTATCTGCTCAATGTACTGATGAACGAGTCAATAAAGTAACTCCACATTTATACGCAAAAGCGGATAATCCGTTTGATATGGTTACATTAAGTGTAGATGAAATAAGGAGTATTATAAGACCTTGTGGTCTTTCACCAACGAAGTCAAAGGCAATTTATAATTTGTCACACATCTTAATTGAGAAGTATGGAGGCGAAGTGCCTAGGACTTTAGAAGAACTAGAAGAGCTGCCAGGGGTAGGACATAAAACGGCATCAGTTGTGGTGTCACAGGCTTTTGGAGTGCCAGCATTTCCAGTTGATACACATATTCACAGATTGGCTTATCGCTGGAAATTGTCAACGGGTAAAAATGTAGTTAAAACAGAGAAGGATTTAAAACGCTTATTCCCTGAAGAAATATGGAATAAGCTGCATTTACAAATCATTTTTTTTGGAAGAGAATATTGTCCTGCAAGGGGACATGATGCAGAGAAATGTCCCATTTGTAGTTTATATGGTCGTGCAGAATTATTTAAATGATATCATTTAAATTTTAGATTGACAGCAATAAAATCTCGTTATTTTATGAAGAATTTTATCCTATAACTCAGGATTTAAATGGTAAAAATAACCATGTGATAAATAGGAATTGCTGAGTTTTAAAAAGTGTTTAACTTTAATTGTACTTTTTTAATGAATCATGCCGAAAAATCAACACAAAAACGAGATTAAGATTAGATGGATATGGGGTGGAGTAGGTGTATTACTGCTGATAGGGGTTAGTTTTCTTGTATTGTATACCTATGTAAAGCAAGGTACAATGTTACCTCTTGGTTTATTCGCATTAATAGGAGGACTCTTGTACAAGTCTTATCAAGTAAATCGTGATTTTTGGTTGAGTTTTACACTTGTTGTTGTATCCTTATTATTTAGTTTATTGGGTTTAATTCCTTCAGCTAAAGAATTTGAAGTTTCGATAATAGAAGGTGCCTCTAAAGTTCCATTATATTTCATTTTTATTTACAGCTTATTTACCGTCGTGTTCAATTACGATAAGTTACTCCCACGATTGCATGAAGGCATTACTTTTCTTCAATCTTTGGCCCTTCTCTATTTATTGATTGAAGTTGATCTGTTTACATCACGGAACATGGGAGTCTGGCTTTTACTACTTCTGGCTGTTGCCTTTTTTATTTATGCTAGTTATCATGCGTTTACACAGAAAAAGCATAGTAAGAATAGCCGGTTTATTTTAAGTATTTGGAGTACAATAGTGTATGCTTTTTTTGCTGTCTTGTACCTACTTGATTTTATTTTTGTTCGCATTACTTTTTCGGATCATCTTACATGGAATGGTGTATTGATATTAATTCAATATTTTTTATTGGGTGTATCACTACTGTATATCTTACATAACTTTTTTATGATCATTTCTTTTTTTCCGGGAAGAGGTAGCTTTTTCAATAAAATATATTTCCAAGAGATTCGAGAAGCAAAGCAACAACATATAAGTAGATATGATACAAATCAACAATCTCTAGACATCAGTGTCTTAAGTTTACTTTTTGCAGTAGTTCTCTTCGGGTTTAATTATGTTTTTAAGTTGGTACAACCAGAATTGGTTATATGGATGTTATTTTTTTCATTTCCATTAATTCTAAATACATATCTAAATCTGAAAAATAAGATTATAGAGTCCATGTTTTTTAGATAATATCATAGGTTTTCAATTTTTATTTAAAAAATATGAAATTCTTCGCAACGTTGGAATAGGATTATAAGTATTCAGATTGTAAGGTGCCTATTATTATTTAAAATCCATTCGAAAAGAATGTACTATTTAAAGCTAAAAAAACATGATAAAGTCAAGTATATTAAGGCTAACTATATTTTTCATTGTCCTAACAATGTTAAGTATTTCTTGCCGTAAAGATCGATTTACAGAAGAGAAGCATCAAGA
>JAHDGD010000106.1 GCA_020627825.1 Saprospiraceae bacterium | reverse complement strand
AGCTTGTATGATAAGATCCGACATAGAAAGTGGTCTGCAGATTTCTGTTCAAGGTGAATGGGTGATCAAATTCGATGAGCATCCTTTCTACAAAAGATTTAGTGGTAGAGGATTCAAAGGTGTAGATTATATGATTGTAAATCCAGATTATCTCTACCTTATAGAGATTAAAAATTATGGGCAATATGTAGATAGTACTATGATGGAGCCTTCTAAATTGCACCCTATTTTCCTTGAAAAATGCGATGATGCTTTAGCGATTATAGAGGCGTTCTACACCTATCTCGAATCTGGGTTTTGGACACGGGTATTTATATTAAAGTATCGATGGTTCTTTACCTGTCCTAAGGAATGGAAATACTGGATTAAAGCCTACGAACTCTTCCAAAAGAAACAGGTCATTCTTTTACTTCATGCAGAATAATGGCACTTCATATGCTTATACTAAAAAAGAAGGGGGCTACACCAAAAATTACCCCCTTCTAAAACGCACTACCCATTCATGCATCAACTTAATTTTCAAATGGATCGGAAAATTTAGGATCAGAAATCAACGTTTCGTCCGTTAATGTATTCAAAAAAGCAACTAGATCTGCCTTTTCTTGATTATTTAAATTCAGTTGTTCTGTTCCATTATTTCCTTCCCGTAAACGATTATCTAATGCAGGTCCTGGTTGTATTCCTGAGTCATAATGGTCAATCACTTCAAGTAAACTGTTGAATCGGCCATCGTGCATATAAGGTGGAGCAAGGGAAATGTTCTTCAATGAAGGAGACTTGAACACCAAAGTTTCTCCAGCATCTAATCCATTTCCTCTTGCATTACCTTCCAATGCGAATGTCACTTCATTATGACATCTATCACATCCTGCCCTACCCATAAATAAATTCTTCCCTCTATTCTCAGCAGCAGAGAAATTGGGGAAATTAGCGTTTATATTGTTATTCCCTCCATTCGTATAAACTTGTGCAAACCCTCTATCAAACTCACTATCAATAGATACCATTGACCTCACAAACTGTGCAAGAGAACGCTGGATTCCGTCGATTGTCACTGTAGGGCTTCCATATACCGCATTAAACAAAGCTGGGTAATAAGGGATATCTTGCATCTTGGATGTTAAGGCAGTCAGACCTCCATTGGCGTTGTCGAACCCCATTTCTATGGGATCTTGAATGGGCATCAGCACTTGTTCTTCCAAACTACTTGCCCGCTTATCCCAAAACATAGTACCTGGCTCAAAAAATCCAACATTACCTAGCCGCATTGAGTGCGCCCCTGTTAATTCTCCTCCATGTCCTGTGCTAAATCGATCAGGATCAGTAAATCCATTGGATTGCAAATGACACGTAGCACAAGAAGTAGAATTATTCAGACTGAGGCTTTTATCATAAAAAAGAATTCTTCCTAAGTTAGCTTCAGCATTGTTTATCCGATTACCATTGGGTTCATTATTGTCGTTAAGGACACCATTATTATAATGCACAGGGTAATCTACGTCTTCATAATCATAGCCTAAGAAAAACATTTCACCTGTTTCCGGATTTTCTATAACTTCATCAATAATTCCCACATCATTCTGGCAAGAATACAATACACTTGAAAGTACTATTAACTGAATCAATACACGGCTCATACTTACACTTTTAAAAAAATTTACAAAAAACTTAACCCGCATCATGCTTTGGATTTTTTCATGCGAATTAAATGATTGCTTTAATAGGTTCTCATTTACATAAGAACAGAACTTGCATTTTGTACTCAATACATCTCATCTTTTTATCTTTTTTTATACTTCTCCTTTTAAAATTTAAACTGCAGGATACATTCTCTTTAAAATATGTATCTCATTAAACTCTAAAAGAGCTCTTTGAAAAGCCCATGAACCAAACATTTTAGTAAAGAATAATTGCTTTTGATTGACTCAAAATAAATAAGGACAGCTGATGTATTGTCCACCAAAACTGTAGGATAAGAAAAGCTATAGGTTGAGGGAAATAGAAACTTTCATCTTTTTATAAAACAAACCAACACAACACTAGAAAATAAATAAACTGAGCACTAATCACCCATTTCACAATAGGATTAACCCATTTATCGCTTTTTTCTTCTTGGTTATAGATAAAATAAGAGAAAATCGAAATGGCAACAAACCATGTGATGTAATTTTGGATCGGCACATGCAATGCTGCCCAGTTCCAATAATCCAAGTAAATCGCAACAGGCTCAATCAATACATCCAAAAACGTAACTCCAGCCCCCGTTAAAATAGCTTTGATCCACTTTTGGGCCTTGAGCCCACTTAATAAATAACTTACTCCATATGTTAACACAAACCAATTCAGCCCAATTGTTGGTGGCGTTCCTAAAATTTGGGGACCGAATGGGAACCCATAATAATAAGACCCAAATGGAAATCCCGTATTGACTCCTATCATTTCAAGTAGAAATCCACTAAGGGTAATGATTCCAACATACGACCAAAAATGGGACGATTTCTTTTCGTGATACCATACCATCAATAAAAAAGTAAAGATCAAATTCATCGCGGTCAAGGAAACAAAGAAATCCTTAAACGACGTCATAACACCTATCATGCCCGACACATGTACAAGCATAACAAAAGCCCCAATCTTATGAACGTGTTTTTCACCTATCATATCAACTCTGTTGCAATTTTAGCACTCAACAAACAGAGCGGTATACCACCTCCAGGATGTACTGAACCTCCTACAAAATAAAGTCCCTTAGTTTCTCGAGAAAAATTTGGTTGACGCAAAAAAGCGGAAAGCCAATGATTACTACTAGAGCCATACAATGCTCCTTGATGAGATAACGTCTTCGATTCTATGACTCTAGGATCCGCTATATATTCTGTTTCGATAAGAGCTTCTAAATCCACTCCCAAGGTCTTCCCTACTCTTTCGATCACCTGTTTGCGCAATACTTCAATCATTCCATCCCAGTCTTGCCCAAAATCTGATGGTACATTGATCATTGTAAACCAGTTTTCTCCGTGAGCGGGTGCATCTGCAACATGATGTTTCGAACTGATGTTAATGTAAACTGTAGGGTCTGAAGGGACAACCTTTTCATCAAAAATCTCTGTAAATTCCTTTTTATAATCCGAGCTGAACAAGATATTATGAAGTCCTAGCTGAGGAAACTTCTGCCCTATTCCCCAATAAAAAATCACAGCAGAACTAGACTTTTCTCGCTTGGCTACAGATTTTTTCTGCTTATTCAATAATTTCGAATACGTAAATTGTACATCCATATTCGACACAACCACATCAGCTTTCAAAAGCTCCCCATCTTGCTCGACACCTATTACTTTCCCTTTTTTATGAACAATACGATCAATCGATTTCCCTAGTTTTATTTCAACTCCTACTTCTTCAGCCAGCTTGGTCAATGCCTGTGGAATATTAACCATTCCTCCTGTAGGAAAATACGTACCATATCGGTGTTCTAACGCTGAAATACTATTCAATATCGAACTCGCTCGAAAAGGGCTAGACCCATTATACGTCGCATATCGATCAAATAACTGAACCAGACGTGGATCTTTTAAAGATGTATCGTTCACTGTATGCATAGATTTAAGCATATCCAGCACATAACTGTGCGTCATGGATTTGATCACAGAAGGACTCATCCATGTTTTCAATCGATGCAAACTATTCTCTAAAAAAACTTTTCCAGCATTTTCAAAAATCTTGGCATTGGTCTGTACGTATCGCTTCAGTTGTTCCTTGTCAACCGAAAAAGTGCGCGCTGCATCTTCTATAAATTCTGCTTCATCTGTTCTCGCAGTAAAAGTCGTCCCATCTGGAAAAAAATAACGACAAGCCTCCTGACAAGATTCATAGTGAAAATAATCACGAGGATCTTTATGAACTAATTGAAAAAGCTCATCAACATATTGTGGCATTGTAAACAAGGAAGGCCCGAAATCAAAACGATATGCCCCTTGTTGAAAGGAATGCAATTTGCCACCTGTAAATTCATTTTTATCATAAATAGTAACATGATATTGCTTAGCAGCAAGTCGAATTGCTGCAGAAAGTCCACCGATTCCTGCACCTATTACTATAGCTTTTTTCATCAATTAGTTGATCTTTACAAGTGCAAACAAATATGATTTTCTATTGTTTTACGAGGTGTTTAAAATATTCATATGAAACCAATTGCCATTATAGGAGGAGGATTGACAGGACTTAGTTGTGCGTATCATCTTGAAAAAGCGGGTATCCCATACACGATTTATGAAAAAGAAGAGACCGCAGGAGGGCGATTAAGAACTGAAAAAATCGATGGTTATACGATAGATCGTGGATTTCAAGTCTATCTTACAGCTTATCCCGAAGGTAAGAAAATACTGGATTATGAGGCATTGGAGTTGTCGACTTTTGATCCAGGCGCCATCATTTTACAAGAAGGTGGAAAACAAAATAAAATTTATGATCCCTTACGGAAACCTGCCCATTTTATGCAGTCCTTTCGAGCAGATGTAGGATCGTGGAAAGACAAATTGAAAATTTTAGCTTTGAGATCGTCCGTATTGAAAGATACGATTGAGCGCATCTTCGAAAAAGAGACAGTATCCACCCATACTTTTTTAGAAGACTTTGGCTTTAGCCAAAAGATGATCGATCGTTTTTTCAAGCCATTTTACGGCGGAATCTTTTTAGAAGATGGCTTGAACACAGATGCGAGAATGTTCCGATTTATCTATCAGATGTTTAGCATCGGTCATGCTGCTTTACCAAAGAATGGCATGCAAGAAATTCCTATTCAAATCGCGAATAAATTGACCCAAGCATCTATACATACCAGCACAATTGTTACCAAAAACAAACAGAATGAATGGATCGTAAATGGAGAGGAACGTATTGATAGTGACCTTTTTGTCATTGCAACAGAAGGATCGAATGCAGTCAAGTTTATAACTGAAAAAGCCATAGATACAAGGTCCGAGTGTTCTACTCAATTTTATTTCAAAGCCGATCGAGCACCTTACACGGCTAAGTTGATTGGTTTGAATGCCTTGAATACGAAGATCGTCAATAATGTATGCGTGTTGAATAATATTGTAGGGGCTTACGCCCAAAAGGGTGCGCTGATAGCCTGTACCGTGCTGAATGATTATAAAGAAGAAGTATCAGAAACGATGGTCAAAAAAGAACTGAGTCAATGGTATCCTGAAGCAGAAGAATGGATCTTATTGAAAAGATGGCACATTCCATATTCATTACCAAATCAACAAAAAGTGTTGTATAATAATCCTCCAATGGAATTGGATAATATGATCATAGCAGGAGATCATATGCAAAATGGATCCATCAACAATGCACTTAAAAGTGGTGCAGATGCAGCGGAATGTATACTGGCTAAATTAAGCCAAGCTTAATTAAAAATTCAACTCCCTACTTGCATTGTGTAATAGTTTATGTTCAACATTAACGTTTGAGAATGTTTGTAGAATGAAATAAATAAAGCAACTTTGTGCTCTTTTTTATCGTTCATACTGTGCATGAAAAGGGCTTGAAAAAGGTATTTTAAAGACAGTATGGAAAATAAAAACAAAAAAAGGGATATTTTTCACGTTCTTGAGGAACTAAATGCGCATCATAGGTATTACAATATAGATGGTCTTATAAAGGGTCATCAAGTGCGAGCAAAACAATAGGCGAAAATCAGCTCATATTAAGAAAAATTGTAAGATAGAAGATCTTTTGGCATATTTCATGAAGTTAAAAGTATGAAATATTGTTGGAAGGAATCGAAACAATTCGCGAAAACAAGAATAGAATTATAGATTATAAATTTACACAGTTTTAAATGAGAGCATTAAAAATTACGAGTACCATCACGAGACGTGATGAGCAATCCATTGAAAAGTATTTCACGGAGATTTCAAAATTTGATGTATTAACTCCAGAAGAGGAGATAAAACTATTTCAGGATTTGAAGAATGGAGACGAGGAAGCACTTTCTAAGATTGTATCTCATAACCTAAGATTCGTAGTTTCAGTTGCAAAGAAGTATCAAAACCTAGGCCTAAAATTAGGAGACCTTATTAATGAAGGAAACGTGGGGTTAATTACTGCTGCAAAAAGATTCGATGAAACAAAAGGTTTCAAATTTATCTCTTACGCTGTATGGTGGATTCGTCAGTCGATATTACAGGCTGTTAACGAAAAATCCAGAAAAATCCGTTTACCACTTAACCTAAAGTCAATAGGAACGAAAGTTCAATCTACTATTGATGAAATCTATCAACTAGAGGAGCGTATTCCTACAGTGGAAGAATTAGCCGAAGCGACTGGTTTAACAGAAGATGTTATCCAGAACTCTATCGCTAATCACCACAGATGTAAATCACTAGATGCGCCAATTAATGATGATGGAGATGGGTCACTAGGTAGTTTATTGATGGATGAATCACTAGATTCACCGGATTTTGAATTAGCTGTAAAAGATTCACAGAAGATCGAAATTGCTCACTTATTAAGTATGTTACCAGAGCGTCAGGCAACCATTATATCCATGTATTACGGAATAGGTCGTAAACATGCAATGACACTAGACTCGATTGCAACGCATATGGGACTTACTAGAGAACGTGTTCGTCAGATCAAGGATAAAGGAATCATTAAGCTTCGTCAGAAGAGTGATAACTTCCAGCCTACTTTCTCGATGAATTAATTCTCAAGCGAGCATTAAAATATGAAAGGTCATTTTCGAAAGAAAGTGACCTTTTTTTTGTTTGCCCTACCCTTATCAATTGTGTCATTCTTTCTTGCACATAGTGTTTAGTTTATACAAACAAAACAACTCTAACAAAAAAATGTGACCTTTATACACATGAACTCAGCAAAACAACCTTGGTATTATATCTTGTTATTAATCTTGGCAGGTGAAGGTGTTTTTCTGTTACCTTTTATTTTACCCCGAGTATTCAGACCCACCGTTCTTGATGTTTTTCAAATTTCCAATGTTGAATTAGGTCAATGTTTTAGTGCGTATGGAATTGTAGCACTTATAGCATATTTGGCAGGCGGAGTACTAGCTGATTATGTTGCTCCTAGAAAACTTATAGCAAGTGCCTTGGCGCTAACAGGATTGGGAGGACTTTACATGGCAAGTTATCCTAGTTTTTATGGTATGCTCATCTTGTATGGATATTGGGGAATGACGACCATCTTTTTGTTTTGGGCCGCAATGATCAAAGCGACAAGGGTGTGGGGTGAAAGCAATGGTCAAGGTAAAGCATTCAGTTTTTTGGATGGAGGTAGAGGATTGGTTGCAGCAGGGATTGCCAGTGTAGGCTTTGTCGTATTGTCGATTTTTGCCAAAGAAACGATTGAACAATATGAATTTGGTGAACGTAGAATGATCTTCAAAAAAGTAATATGGGTGTTTACATGCGTTGTTTTCTTGATCAGCTTACTGGTCTTTTTTGGGCTTAAGCCCAAAAAACCTTTGCAGGAAAATACTACAAAGGAGACCATTCGTTGGCAGGATGTTCGCAAACTTTTAAATATTCCTGGCGTCTATCTGATGATGTTGGTCATTTTAACAGGATATTGTGGATATAAGGTGACTGATATCTTGAGTCAATATGCAAAAGATGTTATGGGCTTCGATGAGATCAAAGCTGCGGGAATAGGCACAATCTTGTTGACTATACGGCCGATAGTTGGATTTACTCTAGGGCTTATTTCGGATAGAACACAGCCGATACGCATGTTGGTCATTGGCTTCGCATTGGTGTTTTGCTGTTCTGTATATATTGCAAGTGGTCAGCTTGATGGATCAATGATTGTTCTATTTTTCATATCGACTATTTTATTAGCACTTGGTGTTTATTCCATTCGATGCCTATATTTTGCCATCATGAAAGAGGTGCACATTCCGCTTGCTTTAACTGGAACAGCAGTTGGTTTTATATCTGTTATAGGTTATACGCCTGATATATTTATGGGACTTGTAATGGGCTATTTTCTTGATCATTATCCAGGTGAGCAAGGACATCTTTACGTATTTACCTTACTTAGTATAATAAGTCTAATCGGTTTAATATGCAGCTTTTCGATTTATAGGCTCAATAAAAAAACTTAGATCACACCCAGAAAATAAGCTGTCGTATGTAAACGTCTTAAAAATAGCGTAGAATCAATGAGGTGGATGTCTGTGGTAAATAAAATCAGTGCCCCCACAGTTTTTATGGAAAGATTCCCCTCCTGAAAAACTGCCTTCGAACCGCCAACTTGTTCCTTTTAAGCGTTCAATCAACTCGTTAAAAACATCCGTAGGTATAGACTCTGCATTTTCGGTTATTCCAGGTGCTGGAGATTTCCACCAAGCACCGCGATTACCTCGATCACGCTGATATTGTTTATACTGTTTTTTCATATCGGCATACACTTCATCACATTCCTTAGAAAAGGTGACTTTCTTCTTTGTACGCTTAGCATCTGCTTCATCTCGCATCCTTTGTCTATAGGCTTCTTCTTTAGCAATCTCTTTAGCTTCATCAGCTCTTTTCTCTTCTTGTAAAGCTTTTGATCTTTTTAATGCTTCTTGATGTAAAAATCCATCATTTTCTTTCCACTTTTGGAAAGAACTAATAATCTTATTGACTTCTTTTTTATCTGGCTCTATTTGCGATAATCTATAGGCATAGGCAGAACATTTCCTCGAATATTCATCAAGATATTCTTGTTCAAAGCGATCAAGACCATCCAATTTTGATAACTGAATACATTCCATCCGCATATCATTAAACTTTTTCATTATAGAATTCCTATATGTTTCAGGATCTCTTTTCTGTTTCTTCTCCGATACTACTTGTTCCGAAGTAGGAGGAGGTGGCCCCACTGGATCACCAGAATTCGTATACGCTGGTGGTGGTAAGGAGGCTGTTCCATTATCTTGATCGTCTTCATGGGTTGTGTTGGCAACTGAGGTAAGGTCTACTTTTTCGACAGCATCATGTGGATCCATACATTGATTTTTTTAGGGTTATTGGGGATAAAAGTATATGGAAAAAAAGATTATTGAAATAGGTAGAAATACCTGAATTGGAGTGGATATTTATACTCAATGCTTCACGAAGTTCTATTTACATCATGTGGGTTTAAATAAATTTTAACATACCTAATTTTGTTATGCATAATTTAATTAGGTATACTTGTTCTATAATTTAAAAACATGATCTTCAACAAATCGTATTTATCGGGTACATTATCGACTATCATATTGTCTTTGCTTAAAAAGAATGGTAAAATGTATGGTTATGAAATCTGTATGGAAGCTAAGAACCTCACCAATGAGCAAATCATTCTGACAGAAGGTGCCATCTATCCGGCATTGCATAAACTAGAGAAAAAAGGCATTATTTCTTCTTCGAAAGAACAAGTAAATGGGAGAACTCGAAAGTATTACGCTATCGCGAAAAATCATTCTGAAACAGCACACAAAGAAATAGAGAATCTTTATGCTTTCTCTCATGTTTTGCAATCCCTTTTAAAACCAAGTTTATGAGTACTATCGAAAATCAACTCCGAAAAAAAGGCTTGTTTTTCAAACAGTCAATTGAAGAGTATACCGATCACTTTTCATGCTTGCATGAAGCATACCTTGAACGATATGAAACAGAACAAGCCGCACTTTATGTACAAGTCGCAATCAACAGACTTGATGCAAAACAGATCAATAAAGATTATTTTTTACTTCATTATAAATCCAAACTTATTATGACAACAACCTTTTCAAGTGTTTTACTCTTCTGTCTATTCTTCGTTTTTTCAATTGACCCTCCTTCCATTCATCCAGTACAAAAAGATTCTAGTCGCATCACTGCACATTATGGCATGATGAAACATCCTATTCATAAAAATAAAAAAATGCACAAAGGAATAGACTTCGCGGCCAATATAGGAGATCCTGTAGTTGCCACAGCGGATGGTACAGTTATTACAGCAACATATGGGAAAAAGAATGGCTATTATATTGAAATCCAACATGACAACACGTATTCTACAAAATACTTACATCTATCGGTATTACACGTTGAAAAAGGCGACAAAGTCAGTTTGGGGCAGGTCATCGGTGAAGTAGGAAGTACAGGAATTTCCACAGGACCACACTTACATTATGAAGTGTTGGAAAACGGAAGCGCGATAGACCCTACTCCATTTCTAAAATCTTAAGTTACTCTAGATAACCTTTGGGTTTACCCAAAACATGCACAATATTTAGGTATGGTGAGCGAGACATACCTCCAGGGTTTAATCCCAATTCCCCTTCCGGAATATCGATTGCTAAGTCTTTAAAATAGTCTACCCAGATATCAAAAGTCAAATTGGTATCTGGGTCTTTAAAAGTCATAGGGAATAACTCGAATATAGCTTCTTCCTTATTAGCATTCTTAAATCCTTCGTATATCAATTCGGAACAATAATAAGCATCATTCCTAATATCAAACACAGCGTCATAAGGTTTACCAAGTTTCATTTTCATATGTTTGATGGCGGTAGGAATGAGCTGTAGATACTCATTATTCAATCTACCTACTAATATCTTTGGCAATCCATCTGCATCCAACGATCGCTGAAGAAACGAATCAATAGGTGTTAAAACAACTCCAGCACTTACTGCTTCGATCACATATAATCCATCTTCTTCCTGTACCACCATGCCTACGTGTGATAATCGAGCGCCTTTATAACCGTGTGTAACTTTCTCTATTGCAGCGCAAAAAGAACCACAATCAGCATCTTGAAAAAGTAAATCTCCTTCACGAAAATCAAAAGAATATCCCATCAATAAACTAAGTATAAAAGCTACTATCATACCGCAAGACTACAGGATTTAATTGATTTAGGCAAGTAAGGTAAATGGAGTCAAGTATATAAAGAATATTCTATTTCATACCTGATCATTAATCTAAAACTAAAAAGGAGAAACGCAAAGCGCTTCTCCTCAGAACATTACCCAATTTATCATCTTATACAACTACATCATCTTAAATGTTCATACAATTCTAATTTACTTCGGTAAAACAACAGAATCAATCACATGTACGACACCATTTGAAGCTTCAACATCCGTTGTGGAAACTGCTGAAATATTTCCTTTTTCATCTTCCAGCAATACCGTATCACCACTCAATCGAGCTTTTAACTTTCCGCCACTAACGGTCTGTAGGGTAAACTCACCACCAGCAATATTGATAGCAGTCACAATATCGCTAGCGGTGTAGTTCCCTGCAACAACATGATAGGTCAAAATTTTAGTAAGTTGCTCTTTTCCAGCAGGTTGAAGTAAAAATTCAATCGTTTTTGAATCAATTTTGGCGAAAGCCGTATTGGTAGGAGCGAATACTGTAAAAGGTCCATCACTTTTAAGTGTTTGTACAAGATCAGCCGTTTTTACAGCTAATACCAAGGTAGAAAGATCTTTTTGTCCTGCAGCTAAATCCACAATATCATTTTTATGCATATAGGAAGACTTTACAGACCTCGTATGGTGCTTTGATGAACCACATTGAGCAGAAGCAGTACCAATTAAAAAGAAAAAAAGAAGGCTGAGTGAAAACAATTTGTGTATCATAATAATTTAATCTTTAATGAAGCCAGTATTGGCAATTTTGTTATCACTGATGATACGTTACTTTTTTAAACCCGGATTTCGCCAATTTCTTAAAATAATGTTAATGCTTTGAAACTACCTAACAACAACTTGCTAACTGCCCTAAAGAAAAAGGAACATTGGGCACTTTCCGATTTGTACGACAGCTATGCTGCTGCTTTATATGGAGTCATTCTTCCTATAGTTAAAGATGAAAAATTGGCCCAGGACATTTTACAAGAGACCTTTTTAAAGATATGGTCGAAAATTGATTCTTTTGATCCGAACAAAGCAAAGCTCTTCACATGGATGTACCAAATTGCTAGAAATGGTGCGATCGATGCAACACGTAAAAAAAAGGTGCACATTCAAAACATCCAAGAAGTTGAAAAAAACGTATCATCTTATACATCTGATCAATTACTAGAAAAAAATGAATTACATCGTATGATGGAACAGCTAGAACCAAAATATAAAACCGTTGTATCTGCCCTTTTTTTTAATGGGATGACGCAAAAGGAGTTTAGTGAATCTTCTGGTATTCCACTTGGCACCATCAAAACACGATTGAGAATTGCACTGAGGGAATTGCGCTTCTTATATCAAGAATCCATTGTTTTATTCCTATTAATCTGCACGTATTATGGATAAGAAAATCAAAGACTTTCTAGACAGTGGGCAACTAGAGTCGTATATCATTGGCGGTTTGTCACCAGATGAGATGCCTCAAGTTGAAAAAATGATTGCCGATCATCCAGCCATACAAGAAGAATATATGAGATTACAAGAATCTCTTCAATCGTTGGCCTTTCAAGGTGCCATGCAGCCACCAAGCGCGGTTAAAGAGTCCATTCTACAATCTGTCAAAAACACTCCAAATTCATCACAAACCAGCACATCAAAATGGCTTTGGATTGGAGCTACGGGTATACTTGCAATTGCTACATTATACGCCGGATTTTGGGGAAATAAAACCAATAAAGCAAAGCAACAATTGGAGCAAGATTATGCAACACTTCTAGAAAACTGCTCCAAAAACGAACAAATGATTGCCTCTTTTTTTGAAACAAACACCAACAAAAAGGCAATCGTAGGGAATGGACTCATGCCTTCTTTTCAAGCTTCGTTTTTTTATGATAAAAACAAGCAAAGCATGCATTATGCGACTAGCGGCATTGATCTTCCAAATGATAAATGTTTGCAATTATGGGGGGATATTGATGGTGAAATGATTCCCATTACTGTTTTACAAACATTACCTGATGGAACATATACAACTGTAGCATTCGATCGAAAAATGGAAAGTTTTAATGTGACAATTGAAGATAAAATCGAGAATGGATTTCAAGATCATCCGAATGTAGAACAGTTGATCGGTTCGGTCTCTATATAGACGAGCAATACTTAACTATTTCGTACCGAAAACTTGGGTTGCATATACCGCATAATTCTTTGGGTTATAAGCTGCTGCCGTCCCTACCCTTTCTAGGTCTTTCTCCAGAATATTGGCACGATGTCCG
Source organism: Saprospiraceae bacterium (assembly GCA_020627825.1). Classification (GTDB taxonomy): domain Bacteria; phylum Bacteroidota; class Bacteroidia; order Chitinophagales; family Saprospiraceae; genus JAHDFB01. The sequence continues at coordinate 1,001 of JAHDGD010000106.1, read as the reverse complement.
GGACTGTTCATCCAGTTTATGACCATTGTTTTGGCTAAGTCTCTGTAAGTTGGTGTTAAGATATCGGATATTACTCCATTGGTTCGCCGAACAGTAAAGCCTTCATATATTAAGTTTTCAGCCATCATAGTGTACCCATTACCGTAAAATTCTACTCGATCTTTAATAGTCTTTTTACCTGGAGTATTCTGATAATGCGTGAGATCGGTTTGCACTAGGCAGTAGGTATTTTGGTCTTCTGCAGCTTTTCGCAAGGTATTGTCGTACGCAAGTGGGGGTAATCCATTTGCACTTCGAGCTTTGTTGATTTCTTCATGGATCAAGGTTTCGATTAACGAGACATTAATGCTGGTGTAGTTTATTTTTTGATCAGCACCAGCTGTTGAGCGATTGATTCTTTTTTCTGTTGGAGGTATGGGAGCTGTAGTTTCAGGTTTTGTCTTTTTGGAAGGTGTCTTTTTAACTTCCTTTTTTGACGGTTCTGTGGACATCGGCTCCTCATTTTTACAAGACAATAAGACAAAGGAGAAACATAAAGCAAATAAGAAAAATCTCATGTAAATACAGTATTTGAGTTTTTTGAGGCTTTGGGGTCAAGCCCAAAAGCGTGGCTCAAAGATGGGAAAAAGTGGCGAACTCTGGTGGTGGATTTTTTACAGTTGTTTATTTTGTAAAATGTGTTTTTATTCGAGGCTAAAGATGTTCATGCAATGCAGCAACAATCTGTTTTGCTTTCATTTTTTGTGCTAATTCAAGGGGCGTCTTTCCCGATTCCATTTCTTTTATCGATGGGTTTGCCCCAAAAGATAAAAGCAACTTGACCATTTCGATGTTTTTGTACCGAATTGATTCCGACAAAGGCAAAGCTAAAAACTCAGGATGTTGATAATTCACATCAATACCTATTTTTAAATAATACCGAACCAATTCGAGATCGCCGTCTTCGATTCCTTTAAACATTGCTTTCCAATCTCCTCCTGACATATGAAGTGTAATTAATT
>JAHDGD010000105.1 GCA_020627825.1 Saprospiraceae bacterium | reverse complement strand
CTTTCTTTTTCTGTTCACATGAAAATAATTTGAACTACTGATTAATTGAAAGAAATCTGGTTAGATAGAATAATGGATAAGGAATAAAATCCATATCTCAAAGCATGTTGCTTACCTTTTATATCGATCTAATAGATGCATGTGAACACTATTTTAGGTGTATCACATAACTTGTCCAGCTCTAGCAGGATAGGATGCCGTACCGATATAAACACCGAAAAAATAAAGACCTTTTTTCTGTGAAGGCCTTTCTTTTTTCTCAATCCAAATCAAAAATGAAATAAGAATTAATTAAATAGTATTAAAGTTTCTACTTTTCATAGGACACATTTTGTTAGACTTAGTGATCTTTCTTTAATAGTTCTATTAATTCTTTATTGATGTAGATCATTTCCTTTCCTACTTTCTTACTTTCTAATATACCTATCTCTTTTAATTTCCTTAAATATCTAGATGCTGCTTTTCTTTCAACACCCAATTTTTTTGTCACATACTCGATTTTGGTATATGGTTGCTCAAATATGTTCTCTACCAATTCTTTAGAGTAAATTTTTGGAGCATTGTTTCTAACTTTATTGATTGTCAATTTCAAAAGTTCTCTGATTGATTGGATTTGTCTAATAGTCTGTTTGGAGGTTTCTTTCACTGCTTTTAAAATATAAAGAATCCAACTTTCCCATTCTTCTTTTTTATTGACCGCGTTGAGTCTCTTATAGTATTCGCCCTTATTTTTAATAATAAATGAACTTAGATAAAGAATTGGGATTTCTAGTAGATCATTTAGGATAAGGTAAAGTATGTTTAGAATTCTTCCAGTTCTTCCATTGCCGTCATAAAATGGATGGATACTTTCAAATTGATAATGAAGTATAGCCAGGTTAATTAGTGGTGATAAATCACTCTCGGTTTCGTTGAAATGGATAATGAAATTTGTTAGCAAGTCTTCGATTTCTGATTTATCCTGTGGAGGAGTGTAAACAACCTCACCGGTTTGATCATTCTTAAGAACTGTTCCAGGAGTTGATCGGATTCCAGCATTGTTCTCAATGAGATCTTGTTGGATCTTTATGATATCATTAACTCTCAGAAATCCTTGTTCTTTAATGATGTCGTATCCCATGAATATTGATCTTCTATAGTTGACAACTTCTTTTATTTCAGAATTAATTTGAGTTTTGCTGGATGTGAGTGCCTCGTAAAGTTCATCAGTACTTGTAATTATATTTTCTATTTCTGAACTGTCTTTTGCTTCTTTTAGTACGACAGCATTAACCAGCATTTTCTGATTTGGAATTGTTTGAGCGATACCTTTTAATTCAGCGATTGCAAGCGATGCTTTGTTCGCACTTCTTAAGATTTGAATGGTTTCGACATTCTCTCTTTTTGGAGGAAGTTTGGATAACTTATATGGTGTTTCTTGTCCCATGTATTTTGATTATGCGACAAATATACTAAAATTGGTACACGTTTTACATTTTTCATTAAGTCTAACTACCTAACCCCCACACGTCTTCTGTAGCCAAGGTGTTCTTTTCCATGCTAAAATTAAGTATTATTCAGCACTAAAACCCTTTGGAAATAGCCCCATACTAGGTATTATCGATACTGCTTAGCATACTAGATTATCTCCTTTACTATAACATAAGCACACAGACTTTTACCCTAAAAAGAAAAAGGTTTTTTGGGCTTAAAGCCCAAAAATACTACGCTTTTTCTTTTGCTTTCACTTCGATCTCAAATGCTTTTACTTTAAGTAATAATTGTGCTTCATCGTCATGTGGAAGGATGCGCAAGGATTGCATATCGAGTGTTTTTGCATCAATGTGTAGACTGGATGACGTACCTGGAATGGTGATTTCTTTAGGAAGCTGCTGTAAAAGATCTGAGATTCGAATCACTGCTTTTTCTTCTATCTTTTCTTTGATCTTTTTCTCTATTAATTGAAATCCTTTTTGTACTAAAAACCCGCCTTGAATGCTGATATCACTCGCCTCTACCGCTATTTTATTTTCTTGCTCATGGACTACAATTCGGGAATGGACAACGAACTCTTTTAATATGCCCATTGCGCCTGCTTTACCCTTTATATCCATGGTATTCTCGCCTGTTAACTCTATAGAGAGCAGCTCTACTTCTTGATCGATTTTCCCTATTACATCTTGATTGATTTTCGTCACAAGTACCTCCATCAACTCCTTCGTTAAAAAGCGCAATTCCAAATGAAATGCCTCCTCAAAATGGATCTTTATTCCCTTTAAACTCCTACTTAAAACTTCTTTCATGAACGCGCTTTTTTAGCACTTTCTATACTGGCTTTCAAGGCATCCGTAATGTCCATAATCTGTTCTGCTTCTGGCTCTGAAGATTGAATAACTTCTTTTCCATCAATCTTTGCCTCTATCATTTCCTTCATCTTGTGTTGATACTCATCGAAAAATTCAACATCCGTAAAATCTTTTTCCAAGGACTTAATCAATGTTTCCGCCAGCTGCAATTGTTCTTCTGCCACATCGTCTAATTTTACCTCTGGAACATCTTCTATTTGTTTTAATTCTTCTGGATATCTTAGTTTATACAGCAACAATCGCTTTTTGTATGCTACCAATAAAACGACATCTTCTTTATCTCGAAGCACTATTTTCCCTACACCTGCTTTCTTAGTTTTCTCAAGTGCTGCTACAAATAAATTGTACGTTGCTCCTGCAGCCGCTTCTCGAGGTCCTACATAATACAATGCCTCATATCGAGAAGGATGCACTTCGTCAACTTCTACAAAAGCTTCTACTTCAATAACTTTCGTGCTTTTGAGTTTTATGTTTTTAAACTCATTTTTCTCTACGACAACATAGGTATCGTCTTTATATTCATACCCTTTTACAATGTCATCTTTCCCCATGACTTCATCACATGTAGCACATACTTTCTTGTATCGAATTCGTCCATAATCTTTTTTATGCAACTGATTAAATCGGATTTCGGCACCTGAGTTTACCGCACTATATAATTGGATGGGAATATTGACAAGTGAAAATCGGATATGTCCTTTCCATATGGTTTTCATATTCTATTTTTTAAGGGGCTTACGCCCAAAGTTCAACATACTACTAATCGAAAAATTAGCAATAAAATTCAAATACACTTTTTTGTTTTTTAAAAGTCGTATTTTATGGAGGATTCTACTGTTAAAAAGTGATACGATCCGCCCATGGTGGCAAAAATAGTTCTGCTGTAGTTGAACCCAGCACTAAATCTGAGTTCATCCCCTACTCCTATACCTGCAGCAATTCCTGGAAGGATAAAAATTCCTTCAGGAATTCGAGTCGTATTTACAAAAGCATTGACGCTAACATTAAACAAATCATCATAGCGATAGGTATAGAGATAAGATGGTACAACAGACAATAATATACTTCCATCAGCAGCATTTAATAATCGAAAAGTAGGCAACCTTGTTTCTAAACTTACAGCATGGATATGCCTCAATGCTTCAGGTGCAAGATCGTATTTTCCTTTTACGTGAATACCAACGGGTAAATCAGCTCCTACTGAAACATCCAGTCTATCCGTCATTCCATAAATATAATTAAGCCCTACTGTTCCTACATCTCTTGAATTTATAAAAGACGTAAAAGGTGCATTCTCAATTGGTCGTTGGAACATCGCTCTACTTAATGTTGCTTCTACTGCTTGATTGCCTTCTCCTATCAGCATGGCATCTTCATACGCTTTCGCTGTTACACACGATTGCATAACACATCCCAGGCAAATTAATACACACGCAAACTGAAAAAGAGAACGTATACTGTATATTTTCGCTTTTTTGGTCAACTGAATTATGTTCATAGGGATTGTTTGAGTTCAACAAATACAGGTTCACGAAACGTACCAGATGATGTTAAGGAGGCATATTTAATCGTGCAATTCAAGTAAGGAGTAGACAACCATATGGAATCTTGACTGTCCGTTATGCCTTGCATAGGAATCTCTGACTGGACTTCCTCAGCTTTAATAATGCTCGACAGCTCTTTTAATTCGGCATGTTTCCAGCCTGTTCCAACTTTACCTTTGTACACGAACTTATTATCTATTTTCTGAGCGATATGTAACGAACCAAAATATGGGGAACGGTCACCACTTCCTTTGGTATATCCTATGATAAAACAGTGCACTTCATGTCTTACTTTTAGTTTTCGCCAGTTGGTATTTCGATCACCAAAAACATAAGGTGCTTTTTTCTTTTTGATCATGATGCCTTCCATCCCCATCTTTTTAACTGCATCCCATAGAAGGTCTCCATTGTGGTACACCTCACTTAATTTTATAGAAGAAAAATCCAGCAATGACCTTTCCAAGCATTTTCTTCTATACCTCCACGACTTATCATTTATAAGCTCATTCTTATAAACCACTATATCAAAAACGTAAGCAACTGCAGGATATTTGCCCGTATTACCTGTTTTTTGATGTAATCTGCTGATCACTTGAGCGAATATTGGTTTTCCTTTATCATCAGGTGAAATAATTTCAGCATCGAAAACATATGCGCCTTGTTCCTTTGTTTTAAAACAGTCTACCACATCAGGAAATTGGTCTGTAATGTTTCTGTTATTTCTAGAACAGATTTTCACTTCACCATTATTGACGTAAATAAACACTCGGATCCCATCCCATTTATTTTCAAATACATCCGTTGTAACATCTTGCGGTATATCAAAAATTTCATCAGCTAATTGATGTTCAAAAACCTGTTGCTCGAACCAATCCTTCCCCACTTCATCCTGAACAAGCACGCTTTTCTTTTTGGGCCCCGACCCTAAAAAATCAATAGCTTCACTTGCAAAGTCAGCCCATGCAAAGCCTTTATCTTTAATGTAATCCAATGCATTATGTATGGTAAATTCTTGACTAGAATCGAGATTTTTAAAATCATCAATATGAACGGGCATGGAAACTGGAGCTCCTTTTAATGCTCTGGTCGAGAAAGGTAAAACACAGGTTTGAGAAAAACGATTGCGTAACATATCCACAAACACTTTTCCTTCTCTTTTATTCTTGCGAAAAGTCAAGCTTGTTTGCTTGGGAAATTTTTCAGTAATACGTTGTGCAATCTTCTGAGTATGTTGAATAAATTGATCTGAAAAAGGGATTTTTTCTATTGGCACATACATGTGGACGCCTTTACTTCCACTTGTTTTAATAAACGGGTGCATTCCAAGAGAACTTAGAAAGTCCATCAGGTTCAAACTAAGTTCTTTGAGCTGTTCAAACGAAAAAGTGTCAGGAGGATCAAGGTCCAATATAAAATGATCGATTATAGGCTTTTCATTTAGGATGCTGAGATTATCCGCATGAATTTCAAGGCTCGCTAAATTCGCCATCCATACCAATGCAGGTCTAGAATTGGCTAAAAGGTAGGACGTATCATCATCTGTATAAGCAACAGAAGAGATGAATTCAGGAGTGAAATCGGGTCTATTTTTGGTATAAAACTTATCCTTGAGAATACCGTCGGGAAACCGAATAAGGCTCAACGGTCGGTTCTCAGCAAATTCAATAAACAGAGGAGCGATTTGCAGATAATATTGAATGATTTCAGCCTTTGTAATATTCGTTTCAGGATATAAGACTTTACTCATATTACTGAGTGTAAGCTTTTGATTATCTAACGAAACGACTTGTTTGGTAGGCGTCATTTTTATTTTCTTAGACCTCTTGGGATAAGGGTTTTGGGATAAACAACAGGGCTTTCATCACCATTTTCGTTAACAGCGACCACACCAAATAGATAGTTATCAATGACGATATTTTCAAGGGTATATTCATCGACATTGCCGACCCATCTTGAATAATCCCAAGTAGGGCTTGTGGTATCACGCCAATATATTTTATACCCTTTGATCGCAGGATCCATTGATTTCTTCCACTTTAATCGAGTGGAAGGTTTCACTGCGCCACCAATCATAACTTCTTCAGGAGCAGGAGGCGCCCAAGCAAGTCCAGCTAGACAAATAGCGTTAACAGCTGTCAACTTTGCCGCATATTCAAAGTCGACACCTTCTATTACATCTCCATATTCGATTCCATCTTCGGTTCTTATATCTTGATGTTGTCTATTGTAATTTTCATGGGTTTCCATGATTCTCACCCCAGGAAAACCAGCATCATTAAAAGGTTTATGATGTCCACCTCTACCAAAACGATCCAATCGATAAATCATAATAGCACGTAAATTAGTCATGTAATCAGCGGTCATTTTATGGACGTATCGAGCGATTTGGCGGCTGGGACCATCTACTTCACCACCATAAAATCGATTCCAAATCAATTCTTGTTCAGAAGGCTTAGGAGGCATAGCTTCGGAAAAAACACGGAATGTGGTATTGTCAATTACACCGTCAATACCATGAATATTCCCTATCATATCATTATTTAATACAGCCACGATGTCCCAGTTTTCTTGTTTAGCCGTCTCCGCTAAGAATTTTCCACCGAATAATCCCTGTTCCTCACCAGATAAACCAACAAAAATGATAGACGTAGGAAAATCATACTTTGACAGCACACGTGCTGCTTCTAGCACACCAGCCATCCCACTAGCGTTATCATTCGCTCCAGGATTTTCACTTGATGCATTCAAAGGGTCACTTACACGGCTATCAATATCGCCACTCATTATCACATATCTATTGGGGTAAACAGAACCACGTTTTATGGCTAATACATTCACAATTTTGGTACGTTCAGGAATTCTTCTACTTTCTCCAGGCTCTACAATACCACTGTGGTATGTAACTTCTAGGCAGCTGTTACAATCATTGGATATAGATTCAAATTCAGCGTAAATCCATCTTCGAGCAGCCCCTATTCCTTCAGTCGCTGAAGAGGTGTCGGAAAGTGTATGTCGGGTTCCAAAATTTACTAATGTTCTGATATCCTGTTCAATATGATCAGGGTTTACTTGATCAATTATGCGGTACATGTCCATATTTTTCGAAGGAGGACGGTCTTGTCCCAAAACATAAAATGAACATGTCATGAGAAAGCAAATAAAAAGTAAACTGATTTTCATTTTTTACGTTTTTTCAAATAAGAAGATGGTTGATCAGAAGTATAGATACAACTCATAATATCAAATGTAAATAAATTGTTTTAAGCTATAATGGAACTAAAAGAATTAGTCTCATATTAGTACTTTTACTTTAGAACGGTAGTTTGGTTTGTGGTTCTCGCTGGTATACTGTTTTATTTCATCCGATTAAAGGTAAGTTAAAAGATGGTAATAAATTGAAAATCATACGCTTAAACCTGCATTAATAGAAATCAAAGAATTTAATGTTCTTCATTGACGTTTGATAACAATGTAGTAGACTACAAATTCAACAAGATGTTTTAGAAAAAGGAGTTTTCTTTACTTTATTAAAGCACATTTGAAACAGAACTTAGCATAAAAGAATAAAGATGGAATATAGTCAGGAAATAAAGCAGTTAAAAGAGGCACTTAGTTTTACCCCAGATAATATTGCACTTCGCTTGTTACTCGTTCAAAAACTATTGGCAGAGGATTTTTTGGATGATGTAATAAATGAGTGCCAAGAAATTCTAAAGAAGGATAAATCAAATTTAGCGGTAAAAGAGCTTTTGGCGGAAGCCTTTTACAAACAAGAAAAATATAGTGCAGTTATCATGATTGTAGAAGAAGTACAAGATGACTATAATCTACCTTTTAAATTGCGCTTATATTATACGAAAGCGTTGGTGAAGGATGGAAATATTATAGCTGCGCAAGAACAATACGACATGATATTATCTATGTCGCCTAATTTTTCTGATGCAGAACTAGATGCTGCATTACGAGTGAAGATGCATGATTATCTTGATGAATTGGAGATGGAAGATGCAGGATTTATACAGAAGAGCGACGTAAGCTTTAAAGATGTAGGAGGGCTTGACCACATCAAAAGAGAGATTAATCTCAAGATCATTAAGCCATTAGAAAATCCTGAGATTTATAAGAAATTCGGCAAAAAAATAGGAGGAGGTATATTATTATTTGGTCCTCCAGGATGTGGGAAAACCTTTTTGGCGAAAGCCACTGCCGGTGAAATACAAGCTAACTTTATCAATGTAACAATAAGTGACATACTGGATATGTATGTAGGGAAAAGTGAACGTAATTTAGCAGAGACCTTTGAAATAGCGAGAGCACATAGACCATCTGTTTTATTTTTCGATGAAGTAGATGCATTGGGTGCAAATCGACATGAAATGCGAGCAAATGCTGGACGACATGTCATCAATCAGTTTTTAGCTGAACTGGATGGAATGGAAAGTGATAACGATGGATTGCTTGTAATAGGAGCGACCAATACACCTTGGGCGCTGGATTCTGCATTCAGAAGACCGGGTAGATTTGATCGAATCATATTTGTTCCTCCACCAGATGAAGAAGCGAGAATGAAAATATTCGATTTAAGCTTAAGAGACAAGCCAGCAGAACAAGTTGACTTAAAAAGATTGGCTGCTTTAACTGAAAAGTATTCAGGAGCAGATATAAAAGCTGTGATAGATATTGCTGTTGAATCGAAGTTGGAAATTGCGCTTGAAACTGGCGAAATTCAGCCGATCAATACAAAAGATTTGGTAAAAGCGATCAAGCAGCATAGACCGACGACCATGGATTGGTTCAATACAGCTAAAAATTATGCTTTGTATTCCAACCAAGGCGGATTATATGACGACATATTAAAATATCTATAATGCTGGAGCGAATTGATTTATTGATGTCTCAAGGTAGATATCAAATGGCATATGATATCACCAAAGATGCCTTGTCGGAAGAGCCGAATAACTCCGATTTGTTATCTATTCTCGCAACGTGTGCACTGAATCTGAATAAACTAAAAGAAGCGAAAGATCTTACAAAAGAACTTATAGCAAAGGAGCCATGGAATTCCTACCATTTCTACTTGAGAGCACATGTATACCTCAAGAAAAATGAATATCGACAGGCACTTGAATACCTCGATGAAGCGATACAAAAGAGTGCAAATTATGATGTATACTACGAATTAAAAGCACGAATTTTATTTCACTTAAATGAATTTAAACAGGCTGAAGATACGGTAAAAATTGCTCTATCCATCAATAGTCAGAATGTGGAAGCTGTGAATCTTCTTGCGCGTATTTACAATGCGCAAGGAAGAAGACAAGATTCAGAGCAATTGATGAATAAGGTACTGGAACAAGATCCAGAAAATGTAGAATCGCATACAAATTATGGCATGCAATATCTTGAAAAAGGAAATGTTGCCAAAGCAATAGAACACTTTCAAACGGCTTTATTCAATTCACCAACAGATGCTTACGCGCAAGAAGGGATGAAGCTTGCTATGAAGGCAAAATTCCCTTTATACCGTTGGTTGCTTCAGTTTCAGTTATTCATGTCGAAGCAAAGTTCTCAGATAAATTTTCTATTAATAATTGGGATAATTGTTATTATGAGATCAATACGTTCCTTGAGTGAAATTATAGGAGGTATCGCTGTTCCATTGGGCTATACGATAGTAGGAATTTTGCTATTGTTTGTGTTATCAACATGGATATTGGATTCCATCATGACCTTTGTGCTTTATACGCAGAAGCATGGGAGATTATCGTTGAATGAAAGGGAGATTAAGTTGGCTAAATTTACAGGACTTAATCTGGCCTGTATTGGTTTGAGTTTGGTATTGGGAATCGTATTCAATAATGGTGTTTTTTTGAATTTATTGGGAGTTGGTTTTTTGGGCTTGCTGGTATCGCAAAACATCGTGAGAGAGATGAAAAGACCACGAAACATTGCGATGGTATTTTATGGAGTTGGCGCATTATCTTTTATAGGAAGTTTACTTACGAGTATGGTGGGATCTTTTGATTCTAGTATTTTGAGTTCTGTGGGAGTTTTAGTGTGTGTTGCGTATACATGGTTGGGGCAATCATGGGGAAGGAGGTGATGATAAAGTGAGAATAGATTTTTGGGCTTTAAGCCCAAAAACTCCAGATCAAAATACTGAAATTTCATTATTTATATTGCCTTTAAAACTTTTCGTTTTATGCGCAATAAGAATATTCCAGATAATAGAATCAGAATTACACATGCTGACAAAGTCTAATATATATTAAATATTTTTCTAATATGAGGTGATTTTAGAATAACACACAACAAGCTAGTTATCAGGTAATTGGAAATAAAAATAAAAAAAGTCTAAAAAACCTGGAACGAAATCGGGGGTTCATTACACTAATAAAGAAAACCCATGAAGAAGGTAATAGAAATGTATAGTGGAGCTTACTATAAAATCGAGAGTTTGGCAACAGCTCGAAACTGTTATTTTGAAAATGAGGAAGAGCTATTGAGATGTAAAGCATTCATGAAAAGATATTTGGAAAAGTACGTTGAGTTTCATAAGATGTATTTTTCGAGTGCAGGTTACCAGATTTTACTGAAAGTTAGAGGTGCTGATTTAGTGCGAAATCTATATAAGAAGCAATGTATCAAGAAAGGAAAGATCCCGAGGGCTGATTTCGTAAAAGAACCCTGGAGGATAATTAGCGAGCAGTTTCGGATATTTCATAGTGTTTATGCAAAGTGGTTAAATAAATCCCGAAATAGAAGTGGTGGAGTGGTAAAAGAACGATATTCAAGGTACTACTTTGAAAGTGAGTTGGAATTTCAATACTACATTAACGGAATGGAAAACAAAAAGGAGATTTTTAGTCAAAATAATAGGAAATATAGGGTGAGTCCGCGATGGAAGCGAGCCATTCGGTGGAGTGTGGTGAGGGGTGTTGAATGGGTAGAAAGTCTTACAGATAGGGCTTTTCGAAATGACGTAGTATCAAACTTAATTAGTTTCACTAAAATCCTCCACTCAACCCCAAAAAACCACCATCCACCCCCTTAATCCTTCCAAAATTCAATCCACCTAATTTTTTTGGAACCCGATTTATCACTTATTCTTTCATTTAACTAGAATGAATCAAATCCTCTATTTCTTCTCCTGTTCTTCTACCCAATCCAAATAATTAAAATATATGAATGATCGCCTTTCAAACTGATTCTGTTGCGCTGATATCAAACTTGACTTCAATTCTTGCAATCGTCTCTCATCCTTAATCTTATTGTTCTTGGAACAATATCCTACATATAACAATATGGCTGTGTTTGCATCGCTCATCTCATTATTCGCCCTTAAATATTTCCTTAGATTTGATAGTTGATTTTGAATCGTATAATACTCCTTGTTCTCAAAATAACATAACATCATCATCAACTTTGTATAACAAATTGTATCTACCCTCAATCTCTTATGATTCGCTTGTATTATAGATGAAAATCTAACTTTTGCCGCTTCATAATCTCCCATTAAAAAATAACTCCACCCAATCTTGTAAGTTAAAATCATACCTCTGTGAGGATCCATTGAAAAAGACGCCCTTTCTACCTCACTTTCAATTATTTGCTCCAATTCTGTATTCGCCTTGTAATCTTTGTGCAAGAAATTATAATTCAAACGCGCATTTATACTATAAGTAAAATGTAAAACAGCCGTACTTACACTAAACTCCTTTTTGTAAATCTGTTCGAATTCTTGAAGCACTTCGAAGTATTGATCATATTGTTTCTCATCTCCTAGATAAAATAGGGATGTTAATAAATAATGCAAGCCGCGCAAATACAATCCCGCATCCAACTCTATCATATATGGTTTTGCTCGAAACAACGCAACCCATTTTTTACTATTTACATATACAAAAGGAAAATTAAGACACATATAGTGATACCAAGTAAAAGATTGAAAAATCAAAACCTTTTCAAAAAAACTTACTTCATTTATCTTGTAAGATGGTAAATTCGAATAAAAATATTGTTTTACAAAATATAAATCCCTAGCATCTCTTACGTGTCCTTGTTTTATATACAATCCCTGAATCCCAATATTTAATGTCGCTAGTTCGCTCAATCTAGATACTTTTTGAGTAACATGAACAGACTCCTCTATTAACTTTTCCATTTTATTTTCAACCTTCCTTGACCGAGTAATGTGTCGCAATTCAATCAACTTCTGAAACTCAACAGTTTGTAACAAAAGAATATCTTTATTACTACCTTTCAATTTCACCTTTAATCTTTCCAACACTTTTAATGCTTCTTGATACAATCCTTTTGAATATAATATATGCGCATAATCAAGCTGCTCATTATACTGAATATCCATGTCTCTGTCTGTATATAATAGACGTAAACTCTTCATGATCTGAATATACAGATGTCGCTTCAAATTGGCTAGCTTAGAAGAAGTAAGACCTTTCCATGAATTTTTAATGAGCTCTTCATCAAAAATTTCCTGTGCATCAATCAGATCAAATAATCGAACGAATTTGTTCTCTTTGCTACTTAATCTACTAGCATACAACTTAAAATTTCGTTTTTCTGCCTTGTCCAAACGTTTAATTAAAACAAATAATAAATCTTTTGACTTACTGACCATAACAAGAATTAAAAGTACAATCCACTGAAAAACAAAACTTTACACATTATTACCCAACATTGAACTTAACACAAATTCAAAAACATTGCGTGGAAAGCATAGGAACATATGTATATCATTGTGGTAATTACAAATTAAAGTTAACCTAAAATATAGTTTTTCATGTCAAAATCTAAGTTAGAATACATTTGGTTGGATGGTTACAAACCAGTACAAAGCCTAAGAAGTAAAACTAAAGTTGTATCAAATTATGATGGCTCTTTGGAAAGTCTTGAAGATTGGTCATTTGATGGTTCTTCTACTCAACAAGCTGAAGGTAATTCTTCTGATTGTATCTTACGTCCTGCTTTTGTATGCGAAGATCCTCTTAGAAGAAATGCATATCTTGTGATGTGTGAAGTATTAAATGCTGATGGTACTCCTCATGAATCAAATGGTCGTTCTACAATTGATGATGATGACAACGATTATTGGTTTGGATTCGAACAAGAATATTTTCTTTACGATTGCAAAACAAATAAACCTTTAGGTTGGCCTGAAAATGGAGAACCTGATCCACAAGGTCAATACTACTGTTCTGTCGGTGCACGAAATGCGTATGGTAGACATATCGTCGAAAAACATCTTGACGCTTGTATCGATGCTGGACTTAATATAGAAGGTATAAATGCCGAAGTAGCTATTGGTCAATGGGAATACCAAATATTTGCAAAAGGTGCTAAAGCAGCTGGTGACCAGATTTGGGTAGCAAGATACCTTTTAGAAAGAATATGTGAAGAATACAATCTTTACGTTGAATACCATTGTAAACCACTAGGAAAAGATGCTGACTGGAACGGAAGTGGTATGCACGCTAATTTCTCAAATTCGCTTTTGAGAAACTCTGGTAACAAAGCTGACTACGAAGCAATTTGCGAAGCATTCAGACCTTTTGTTAAAGAACATATTGATGTTTATGGTCCCGACAATGATCATAGATTAACAGGTAAACACGAAACACAATCAATCAGTGACTTTAGTTATGGAATAAGTGATAGAGGAGCTTCTATTAGAATTCCTATCGCTACTGTTGAGAATGGTTGGAAAGGATGGCTAGAAGACAGAAGACCTGCCTCATCAGCGGATCCTTATAAAGTTGCAGCAAGAATTATTAAAACCGTGAAAAGTGCTGATATGCTAGTAAGCGCTTAACACCTTCTGAAAATCACAAATCAATACGAGGTTGTCTACTTGTTTAGGCAACCTCTTTTTTATTTAACGTGAATAACGGATAAGGAATTTTATCAGAAACCTTTTAAATGGTTAGGTTTGACTAGAAATTCCGAAGGACTAGCCATAGCTAATTCGAGGAATTTATAGGAAAAAGATGACCTTTTAAAAGGTTTTATGAAATATTGACATTTCTACCTCCATCTACTTCGTTCGATTTCATTTACCTTAGCGCTGCTAATACCATTTAAAATCTAAATTATCGGATAAATTCTTCTTAAAATAAGTGATTTCTTCCTTAGAAAATTTCGAAGTAGCTAAGGCTATTCCTCAATTTTATAAGTCGAACTAACTTCTTTGTAATTTGAATTTATTGCCGACAATTTAAAATTTAAATGATATACGAAACAAAATCAGCCTCGTATATAGATGTATCTCTGTCAACTGATTTTATTCCTTA
>JAHDGD010000104.1 GCA_020627825.1 Saprospiraceae bacterium | reverse complement strand
TACACTCCACTCTCGCTATATTCTACTCCATAATACTCCACACTCTCATTCCAACAGATTTCCGCCATCAAGTTTAAATCTGGTAATGGAAGTACTGTAAGGTCCAGCGTACGAACATAATCACACCCATTCTCGTCCTGTACCAGTACAGGATAGCTTCCTTCCTCATCGTAATCCATCCCTTCGAATTCATAACTCTCGTTAGCACAGATCTCAGCTACTTCAGTTTCATCAGGGGTTATAGGATATACGAATAAACTTAAATTTTCAATCGAATCACAACCGTAAATAGAAACGTAATCTTGAATATAATCTCCAGTTTCTGTATACGCTACACCTCCAAAAAATGAGGTATCATAGGCACAAATTGTATCGGTGTAATAGAGATCAAAAACTGGATGGACTACAAGAACCACAGAATCTTCCCTTCCACATTGATCTGTCAAATAATAGGTAGTGGTTACTAGTGGTGAAACCTCTATTTCAAATGAAGTCTCTCCTGTATTCCACTCTACAGATTCAGGTCCTTCAACAGATATAATAGTCGTATCTCCCTGACAAATAGGTTCATCTCCTGTAAAAACGAAAAAATTACATGTAGGATCTGCACACCAGGTGCCAAAATCTCCATTTAACCACAAACACACATTACCGCCAAAAGGTAAAATTCCATCTGTCAAATAACATAAATTAGTATAAGATGCTGGATAACATCCTTCAAATTCGTTAAAAGATAAATCAAGATATTGCAACTGATTAAATAATACACTGCCCAATGGAGCACCCAATTCTCCACTAAACTGATTGTTGCTCATATCAAGATGCATGATACCATTTGAAAATGTTGAGAAGTCTACACCACCTGATAAAGCATTAAATGAAAGATCTAAGTAATCGAGTTGCATCGACCCCATATTCAAAGGATATGTACCTGTAAATTGATTATTTGAAAGATCTAGGTAGGTCATATTTGTCGAAGAAAAATCAATTTCAATAGGGCCAGATAATATATTTCCATTTAGGTCTAAGGTCTCTAGAAATGGTAATTCATCAAATAGATCAGTGGATAATTGACCAATAAGGTTATTGTTGGGTAATTCTATTGCTATGACTCTATTATTCGTATTACAGGTAATTCCGTACCAATCGCATACATTACATCCTTCTAACCAATCAACACCTTGATCTCCAGTTTTCTCTGTCCAATTTACTCCCCCAGTCGCAAAATAAAAATCAATTAAATCGTCATATGAATTTGATATGATTTGGGGCTCTATCACAGTAGAATATACTTCACCACAAGCAGTTGTTACTGATACGGTCTGAGGAGTAGATGCATTGATTGTTATTTCATCAGTTGTTGCACCATTAAACCATGTAAGATCATAACCTCCAGGAAGGCTAACAGTTACGGTATTAGTACACCCAAAATATTCATAAAGTAATCCTTGCTGAATATAACATACCTCTTTTAAATAAGGATCATCACATAAAAAAGCTAAGTTACCTTCGAAAGGTAATTGACAATTATATAAAACATTTAGATCGAAGGGCAATGTACAAAAATCACCTCTACATCCTTCATATTCATTCATCGAAAGATCAACACTAGTTAAGGTCTCTATATATCTCAAGACTCCTATATCGAATATATCTGCCGAAATTCCATTATTAGACAAGTTGATGTCACGCAATTCACCGTTAACACAATCTATCCCGTACCAATTGCAAAAATCATCATCTTGAAACCAAGGCGATATATTCAACAATTCATTTGTCCATTGTGACCCATTATTTAAAGTATAAAAAGCAAGTAAAATTTCTTTTATCTCAGGAACACTACTTGTAAATTCATATTGTGGTCGAATGCGAATAGTCTCTGTATCATCACAACCATTAAAAGAAGAAGTTACTGTTGCATCTACTGCATAATCATCCAAAAAATAGCTTGCTGTTGGTCCTGTATCTCCGTTATCCCAATTGTAACTTGCTCCACCAGTAGCAAGCAAGTCTACATTTTCACCTATACCTGGAGGCCCTGATGTTATGGTTATGTCCAAATATTCACATTCCATTCCTGCACATATCTGCGTTGTAGTAAGATTGGGACAAAAGCATGGATTACCCTCTATATTCAAAACACCATCTTGACAAGTCAACTGCTGAAATGCATCACCTGTCGGATAGAAACCAATCGCATTATTTGAATAATCAACAACATCTATCGCAGGTAGAAAAGCTGTAAAATAAGAAGCAGGAATGACAGTGGTAAGGGCATTACCGGATACGTTTAATACCTTTAATTTATGTAAATTCACTAGTTCGTACGATAAACTAACCTGTAGATTATTATTGGACAAATCGAGTTCTATAATTTCTCCACTTCCATTACAGCTTACTCCATACCACTCGCAAACAGGTGTCCCTGCATCCAGCCACCCATCATTTTGTGTCCAATTATCACCATCAGCATTACTATATATGGATTCCAATATCGATTGTTGAGCTTGATTTTGGCCCCACATAAATAGAGTGTATAGTAAACAGAAAACTAAAATCACAGCCTTTTTTATCAAGATGTTTTTCATAGCTTATTCCTTTGGTATGGTTATAAAGTTGCTTTTAGCTGATTTTGCAAAACCATTATCATCAAATCTTATGATGATCTGATAGGCATATTTTTTACCTTCCTGGATGTCATCATCTATATAACTTCTTCTATTCGATGCTGTTATATCATCTTTCCATAGCTGTTTCAACTTTCTTAGTTTACCTCCATCTTCTTGTCTATAAATCAATAAACTTTTCACCTGATCATAAAAGGTATAATCCCATTGGAGAACTACTTTCTCGCCCTCAAATGCCACTTCAAAATCTGAAATCGTCGGCCTTTTACCGCTGTCAATACAACGGAGTTGAATGGTATCTGACATAGAGTAAAGACCACTTTCATCTTCACTTCTCAGTCTATATGAATAAAGTTCTGTGCAGATTCCTGTACTATCAATAAATTGAATCGTTTCTCCTCGTTCTTCCGTCTTATAGATCACTTCCCAAGTACTTAATGGAGATTTTCTTTCTAGGTCCGTATGCCTTAAATCTGCACTTGAGCTAGACGTAAATCGGAGCTTATTTTGATCGATTTCTTGTGTGCACTTTTTAAACACAGATGGTCTTGGTGGAATAACATCTGGTCGTGTCAATTTTAGGGCCTCACTATAGGCACTTTGATTTCCTTTAAAATCAATAGCCATAAGTTTGTAATAAATATCTTTAGTTAAAGTCTTTACCTCAATTGAATCTACAAATTCAGTGGTTTCCAACTCCGCTGAATTGGTAAGTTTACTATATTCAGCATGTTCACTATTTGCGTAAAATACATGATAGCCACCTAAATCCTCTTCTATATTCTCTTCCCAAAAAAGAAATACGGCTCCTGTAGTATCTATATAGCCACTCTTCCATACAGGAGCATCTGGAGGTACATTGTCTTTTTTCTGAGCAAGTCCTGCAGGAGATTCAAGCTCATGATTATTTTCATCAAGAGTTACGACTTTATAAAAACTTATATTGGTTGGAGATTGGTCTTTAAATTGTCTTTGGGTTGGCCCCAAAAGAGAACTAATCTTTTGAAATGTTTGCTTTCCGTCGGTCGATCTTAGTATATAGAACCCTTTGATCTTTGATTCCCACTTACTTTGTAAATACCAACTAATATCAAATGAGTCATCATCTTGATGAATAATTCTGTCAAATGAAGCTTGAATGGGAATTGGATCTGGAATTCCTACTACTTCTATTGGTTGAGAAAAAGGCCCCACTTGTCCAAAAAAGTCAATCCCTGCAATACGATAAAAATAAGACATACCATTTTCGTCTAATTCATCTTCAAAATTTGCGATGTATAATTCTTTTTCTTGATCGTAATTAATAATGGGTAAGAATGGTGCTGAACTTGTAGGTTGATACGTTCTACCTCCATCTACAGATTTTTCGATTACATAAGAGGAATAAATCTCCTTTAATGAGCTGTAATCCCATATCAAACTTGCTTTCAGATCTTTCCCTTTAGGTAAGATGTTCGAAACTACTGGAGTGTTGTAAACTTCATTGGAATTGATATCAATAAAGACTGGTTGTATTTCTGGTAAGGATGGTATACTTAAAGTGTATCGATACGTCTTGTTTTTATTTATTTTGGAGTCAATAAATCCAGTTGTTGTTAATCTTGCTACTTCTGGTGAAAGATCAGCCATGTAGAGAATGATAGAATATGTAGATCTCTTAAGTTGTATTTTATCAACTATATTTAGCTCGTCGTGTGCAGCATATAATGCATCATATGCTTTTTGGACAATTTCCACTCGACTGTCTTCACCCAGTTTCCAAACGGATGGAGATTCCATTTTTAAACGGTGTACTTCTAAGGCATTTTCCTTATCATCAAGGCTTTTCTTAGTCAACAGAAATCCATTTTCCTGGCCTGCCTCTATCCATTCAAGATTTGATGAACTCCACCTCAGGTAAATTTGATCCTCTACTACCCGAGCACGAAGGAGTAAGTCATTTTCTTTTTGGGCTCGAGCCCCAAAAAAACAACATGTAAACACTAATATGTAGACCAATCTATTCATACTAATCAGATCCAGAATTTCTTGAAATGGGAATAGATTCACTCTTGACCTGAACTTGATTGATAGGTTGTGTGTACTGCATATGGATAGGATATGTTCCGTTTTCGAGTGGATAATATTGAACCGTAGTTCTGAGAAATCCTTTTGGTTGATTGCTCAACACATATATGGGGTTGTTTTCACAAGATGGTTGATCATTAAATAGCTGATAAACACCCTGAAAAACATCGTTTTCGTTTGCTAAAAATCCTTGATATAGATTGCCTAATTCATTTCTATATGTTTCGGATGATAAACAACAAGCCGTCATACTTCCAGCTTGACAATCACCATATGGTAGATCGTACATAGTAGCAATAAAATTCTCATATCCTCCTGAATTAAATGTCGATTCTATAAAATATTTTATATCTCCATAAGCGACGCTATCTAGCTTATATACCATGTAAAAATCAAGATCATTCAATCCATACACTTGATTTTGTTGATTGAGTAAATTGATGCTATCCAAATTTGTTGCTGTGGTGTAATAATTAGATTCATTTTGATATAAATCAATAGCTAAATCTGGCTCTCCAAGTCCATATTTCTGTATGCGTTGATCCGAAAGATTATCTTTTACAGCGATAGAATAATCGGAACGACCACTGTTATTTTCATAAGGGTGAATAATTCCGTCAGGAGTTTCATAGTTGGCGTATTGGTCGTAAAATGGTGTTTGTTCCAGATCAATTATAGCTTCAAAAGTTTTAGGTTTGCCATTAATACCTACTAATTCCTCTTTCCCGAATGGTTCTTGTAATCCATCAATTTCAATAACATTTTCGATCATATTTCCGTATGTCATACTTTCATATTTTTCTAGTGGATCATCAAATTTGCTTTTCCTAAAATAATACGTAAATAGTACACTATGATCTGAAGAAAGCTCTGGTAGATTGTTCCCACCAGGATAGGAAAGCGTTGTGGACAATGGTTCTGCCATACCACCTATTTGCCCTGGAGAAGATGAAGGAACTGAAATAATTTGTACCCTGTATGCCTGCCCATTAAGTAGATTAGCAGGAATAGAGTAACTCAGCGTATTGGTATTGTAATTATAAGTTACAGGACTATAAACTTCTGCAGAAGGGTATGAACTTGTTATTTTAGCGTACTGAGTATCACTAGATTGAAATAAGTGATCTTGTCCACGCTTAAGTTTTACTGTGCCATTAGCTCCAGTGCTTTTGTAATAATTAAATTGTCCATCTTGCGGCCAGGTTGATTCAACATTGTCAGGTGAGATTATTGAAGAATGTTCTCCAGTGGTAAAAAAATGAATCTTTGATTCTGAAAATTCGATCTCATTTGTGCTTAGATTTCGTAAATTTAGTTCGAATGTCAAGGTATAATCTGTTTGCTCTTCAAGTAATTCTTCGCTTATAAATCTTAATGTGTAAGCATCTAATGTCATGCTTCCTTCAACTGGAATCCCGTCTTGCAATAGTTCAAATGTTTCTAATTCCAACTGATACGGTATTTCATTTCCATCTTCATCAACAATAGTTGTTTCTTCATTTATAGGAAAATATGTAGCACCAATCATACTGGCATCAGTCGAAACAGCAACACCATTTTCATCAGGAAATAAATCCGCAATCAGATTGATTTCTACTTCTATTTCTTCATCTGTCTTACATTGTTCACCTATTTCGAAAGGATAATAACAATGCCCTTGATAAGCGCCGAATCCAACATTATAATATCCAGAAACAGCACCTTTCGCATAGGTAGGATTTGGTGCTTTAAAGCTCATTGCTACCGCTGCAGCTACATCGAAAAGGACATAACCAAAACCCGAAACCTCACCATGGACGCTTGCATATGCCTGACCTCCAGCATAAAAGAAAAATACACCCAACGGATTATCATCACAATATACAGGTTCGTATTGTTGTAACATTAAATCAAAACCAGCTTGAATATCAAGAATAGCGGCAAAAAGCGTATAATCCCCTCCTATTGTTAAGCCAAAATTTGCTCCAAATGCAAATCCATTACCGGTTGCTCTCGCAGGCTCTGGTATTGGAGTCCAATTTAATTGCGCTGCAATATCAGGAGGCAATGGAGGAGCTGGAGGTATGTTAGTTCCCACATCCACATAAGCGCCTAATTCGAGGGTTGCTATTAAAACATTTGACCGAAGAGCTAATCTGGAACTTGGAGTACCAGCATTGATAAACCAATCAAATGCATTTATTTGTGACTCAATAACACCAGCGTATTTTACTAAATTCGATGGAACTCCAGCATTCTGAAATACGGTCTGAAAATATGGTGGGACATCATTAAATTCATGGGCCCCAACTAAGGCATCAATAGTAAAATTATTAACCTGAGCACTCACTCGAACGAATAAATGTGATTCCCCATAAAAACCTGGTGGCAAATAAGGATCCTCTCCTGGAAAGATTAAATTAAGCTCAGTTACCGCAGAAAAACCGACAACACTAGGACCATTCCACGCCATTTCAGACATGAAATTCGTAATTCCTTTCAAACGTATAAAATCTATACCATAAGAACTATTGATTTGAATCGTAAAACCAATATTTGCATTAAACACTTCAGGTTTACTCGCTAATCCAATGACCATATTCATATTAATTCCTAGCAACTTGGAATCATCTGGTAGGTATTCTGTTCCTGACAAGCTTTTCCCTATTCTATCCATAATGTATTGAGTATAAGCATCAATATTATTGGGATCACCAGGATCATATGCAACATCTTCGATGGTTTGAGTAATACTGAGTTGATTCATATGATAATACACTCCTCCACCAGCTCCGAATATAGCCATACCTGTCTGTGGAATTTCAATTCCTTTATCCAATCTTAGCATAACATCGATCAGAAAATAGCGGTATTCTTCTCCTTGATCATTATCCGTTGTACCAAACAAAGCCATAGCCCCAAATCCACTTCCAGTAGACTCATCACCTGCGTTTCCACCTTTTACGTATAATTCAACTTTTCCTTGAAAGCCTGTTCCCCATATAGGAAATTCCTTAAATAGAATAATCTCTCCGAAAAAATAAACGGATTCTAAATCTGCTTCTATCTGTATGAGATTAATATTAATGGTATTCCATTTATACTTTTGCGCATTATTTTCTTCTACAATTTCTCCTTCTACTGTAAATGCACTTGCTGCACTGATTTGAACCCCATCTTTCTGTGCAAAATTTAAATTGGCTGCAATCTTTATTAATGGATTACCATTTAAAGTATCAACTCCCATCGAACCGACATTATAGGTAATCCCCATAAATTTTCCATTCGCTAATGGAATGCCCCATGTCCCCACTTTCCTAACATACTTCTTTTGAGATGCAAGAGTCAAATTTTGAAATTGAACGGTAGGAATGGATACTTTCTTACCAAAAATCACCTTTTCGCCCATAGAATAAGCACCATTTAAAACTGCCTCAACTCCATATCCATCATCTTCTCTGTACTCTATTTTTAATTGGCTATCTGGCAATATTGTTCCTTGTCCTTTAAATACCTTCATATCGAAAGACATAGGAGATTCTATCCCAACAAACATCGCATATTCTCGTTCAGTAAAATCGAAACTCGCTCCATAACTTAAGGCACTAAAAATAGTATCGACATTACTTTCTTCATCCTTTTCAAGAATAGGAACAACTATCCCTCCTTGAAATTCAAATCCCGATGCTTGATTCTGTAAAATTTGCACTCCAAGTAAATCAACTGAAAAATCCCACCCATCCATTTTTCCAACATCCATAGGTAACAATCCAGTAACCTCAACAATTCCACTAAACCCATTATGATCAATTACGATGCTCTGACCACTTAGTCCAGGAAAACTTGTTTGCGTATTTTGGGCTATGGTATCTAGCCATCTACAACTAATTTCATCAATCTTTATCCCCTTCCAAGATTCCTGATCTACTAGAAATCCATTTTCTATAGGATTATAAGGTAAATTCGGGATAGGGAAATCAAATAGTTTTTTGGTTTCACTAAAATCAAAAACAGCTTGATCAATATTCCATCCAAGACGATCACATTGCGGGATAACAAAATCATTCAATGATATCTCGAAAACCATATCTGTGATATCTGTAATCTCCGTTGTGAAGTTTCCTTTTACTCTACCGTTAGGGTTTATAACATTCTGCGAAGGGATATATGGAACAACCCATTCACGAGATAATACGAGATCAGCATCGATTCCCAACGATTGAAACCCATCACAATCAAATTGCAAAAACGTACCTTCAGTAAACACTTTTAAAGTTGGGTCATATGACGCTCTTCTTAAAACGAGCTTTGATTTTCCTTCTTCCACGGGCAACACCATATTACCCAGCAAGCCAACTTTACTTGGTCCTTTTAATCCTCCTTTTTGTGAAAACTTGATTTCAGGAGCATAAAATATCAAAGAAGTAGGCCAATCTTTTCTATTTAACTCTACAAATACCTCTAGAGCTGTATAAGAAGGATAAACTCGAACTGAACTTATTCCAATGATTACATCTGTATCATCGAATTTTTGTTCCATACCAATGGGTAAATCAACCAAACTCTTTCCATCAAATTTCTGAACAAACTTTGCTCCATCTTTTATTGCAGTTAAAGTTGCTCTTGCTTTATCTACATTTGTTGCTTCTTCTGCATTATACGTAGATACAAGATCCGTCATGTCATCAACAAAACCGTACGGCAAATCTTCTATAGGATAGAAAGCTGCTTTTCGATGCTTGTCTATTGCTACAAACTCACCATTTTTTTCCGTAAAGAGCAAATGTTTTGAAGCTTCGAAGTCGATATCTAGTAATAATTGATTAAGTTCATCAACTGTTAAGCTTCCTCCTGGAATATTTTCTGCATAAAGGGAACTAGCAAACAATACAGTAAAAAAGATATGGCAAAGTTTTCTGGTCATTTATTTTTTCTAATCTCTTTCAATAAGTTGATGTGATCAACTCATACGTATCTTTATTTTCATTCAGCCATTTTCTTGCAATCATTAGTTCTTGCTTTGGATTTGCAGATACAATTCCGAATGCGTTCACTTGTACAGGAAAATCTTTTATATAGGGTGCAATTGCTTCTAGAATAGGGTAAGCACAACTGAACATAACATCTGTATCCATATCTGGATGATGACAATTCTTTTCATTAGAAAATAAATGCTCAATTAAAAGATCGAATACTTGTTTTTTACGGGTATAAACAAGCCTTGGGACAAGGTTGTAAGCATATGCATCGGTCAGGGGCACTTTTTTTAGATTCTCCATCATGGTATCCAATAATTCTTTATCTCCTGCTCTGACCAAGGCGAAACGTATCGTTTCCTGAAGATCTTTGTTTAACTTTTCTTTTTGGGCGAAAGCCCTTAATTCCTCTTTCATCATTAAGAACCCACATAATTCAATTACTTTATCTAGGTGCGGAGTTTCCTCCAAAAGAAAGGATTGTAAGGTTGTTTTATGCTGAGTGCTGAATTGAGTATAAGGGAATTTTTTTAATGAAGTGATAGAAGTGTAAAATGACTTGCTATCAGCATTTTTCATTTCCAAAAGGATTCGATCTATTTCAACAGAAGTAGACGAATAATCTGCAAAATGCACTAGGGTTACGAATGTAAACAATATGGTGATTAAAGAATTCATATGAGTATTATTACTGACTTTCGAAAAGAGTTCGTGGTAAGTACAACTCAACTCTGTATCAGTCTTCACAATATACGAAGCTCCTTACATATTAGCAAATTCAAAAGGTCAAAGCTTAAGAAATGAAAAAAGATTTACCATAGGCTGGCTTTGCTAAACCATCGCTATCATCTCTGACATTGGCTAAAAATAAACATTATAATCAGCCAAAATAAGATAATATTATATAGTTTTGGCTAATTATAACACATGAAAGTTTCTGATTATTTCTTAAAAACCTGCATAAAATGGACTTAATTGGTAGAGAAAATGAACGAAAAATCTTCAAGCAACATATGCAGTCAAAGCAATCTAAACTTATTGCTTTATATGGAAGAAGAAGAATAGGTAAAACCTATTTGGTAAGAGCGCATTTCAAAAAAGAAATGCGCTTCGAAATTGCCGGCCTTTACAAAGGTGACATGTTCGATCAATTAAGACATTTCGCTACTACATTAGCTAAAGCTGGATATATGGAAGCGCTTATTTCTCCGCCTGATAATTGGTTAAGTGCCTTTGACATGCTCAGTCTTTTCATTGATCGAATGAAAGACAAACGAAAAAAAGTACTATTCATTGATGAATTACCTTGGTTCGATACACCTAGATCCAAGTTCTTGATGGCATTCGAAAACTTCTGGAATTCCTACTGCACCAAGCGAAAAGATATTGTGCTTATCATATGTGGTTCTGCAGCTTCGTGGATGCTTCTTAACATTATCCAAAACAAGGGTGGACTTCATAACAGAGTCTCTCAACACATTCAATTATCTCCTTTTACTCTTTATGAAACGGAAAAATTTTTACGTTATAAGGGCATAAAATGGAGCTCTTATGATATCATTCAATTATATATGTGTACCGGAGGCATTCCATATTACTTAGAATATATTCAAAAAGGAGAAAGCTTTTCACAATTCATTAATAGAGCCTGTTTTGAAAAAAATGGCCCCTTATACAATGAATACGATGAATTGTATTCTTCCCTTTTCAAAAACAGTACCCAACATGAAAAAATCGTAAAAATTCTAGCTTCAAAAAAAACAGGATTTACTAGAAAAGAGCTCATTAAAAAAACAAAAATCAATAGTGGAGGAACACTATCTAATATTCTTTTCGAACTTGAAAAATCTGGTTTTATAACAAAAGAAAACACGTATCATGGTCAAGTAAATGGAGTGCATTATACCCTTACTGACCTTTTTACTATTTTCTATTGGAAATTTATGATCAAAAAAAATAAAAGAATTTTGATGGATTGGAATACTGTTACATCGAGTCAAAGTTGGAAAAGTTGGTCTGGATTTGCTTTCGAAAGGCTATGTTTTTCACACCAAAATCAATTAAAAAAAGCGCTTCATTTACAAGCAATAGCTACTGAGTTTTCTACATGGAGTAATAAAAATGCACAAATTGACTTGGTTATTTCACGGGCTGATCGGATTGTGCATGTTTGCGAAATTAAATTTTCAAGAAGTGAATTTGAAATAACGAGTCCTTATGCGAAAAACCTCAGAAATAAAATGGACCAATTTCAGCGAGAACCATCCAATTCACGTCAAGTGTTATTTCTAACTATGATTACGACATATGGGACAAAAGAAAATCGATATCATAGTGAGCTTGTACAAAATGAGATTACATTGAAAGATCTATTTGTTTCGTAATTCTGTTTATAACATGTAACAAGTATGGAATGCAAAAATCCATATACTTCAGTTTCAAAAAGTGTAAACGATAAAAACAATCGCATTATAACCAGCCAAAAGAACACAAAAAAGTAAACTTTGGCTAATTATAAATTTTATAAACAGCCAAAATAACACCTTTCAATTCACAAATCTTTTTAAAAATTCTATATAATTAGTAAAAGCAACGTTACGTCACTTCAATTTTCAATTTTGTTATTTGTTGGAATTTCACTACCTTAGAACAACGCTAACAAAAAACTTTAATGCGAAATCTGCACCTTCTTTTCCTTCTTTTTATACTTCATGGTTCCATATGGGCACAAGAAAGTACTGATGTACTTCAAGAAGCTGAAAAGGTTAAATCCCTTCTGCAAGGAGATGCATTTAACTGGGGAGGCCAACTGAATTTAGATATGAGATTTAATACTATTCAAGGTATTGAACGCAGAGCAGACCCTTTTGATATTCGGATCAATGGTACTGTTTTTGCCTCTATTTACAATGTAAAAACAGCCCTTAACATCAATATGGCTGATGGTAAAATCATACATAGACTTGATCGTCCCAATGTCAAGCTACCTGCCTATGCATATTTGGGCATGAGCCCCAGCTATAAGTGGGCTAAAATACACTTGGGATACAGAAGCATACCATTTACCCCATATACATTTAATGGGACTAATTTTTATGGTGCTGGCATAGAACTATCACCTGGTCATTTTCGATTGAAAACTTTTTACGGGAGGTTACAACGTGCTAGTCCGCTTTTACCAGACATTTCATCTAGTATTGATCCTACTTTTTTTAGGATTGGAGCAGGAATACAAGCAGGTTATCAGAAAGGAACAGACGAATGCCTAGTGAGTTTGTTTTATGCAAAAGATGATCCCTTATCAATAGAGCAACCAATCCTTCGACTAGACGTAACCCCTATGTCTAATCTCATTAGCTCCATACATGGTAAAAAAGCACTTTCTAAGAATCTAAGTCTAGACTGGAACTATGCTTGGAGTGGTGTAACACGAAACATTAATGCCCCTATTTCAAATCAATCTGAAGACGCTCCCTTTTACATGGATTACGGTGGCTTATTCACGATCCGAAATAGCACCGGTTTTCATAAAGCACTGCAAACAGGAATCAACTTGACTATCAAAAGTTGGCTATTTGATCTTCGTCATGAACGAATAGATCCTGGATATCGCTCTCTTGGTTCTTTATTTTTTAATAACGATTTTGAAAATGTCACTTCTGGTATCAAGAAATCTTTATGGAAACAAAAAATACAGCTTTCTGGAAGAATTGGACTGCAAAGAAATAATTTACAAAATACAGAAACGAATACCATCCGAAGAATTGTTGGCCAACTCAATTCAACTATTCAAATCAATAAAAAGCTAAACATGGGGATTCAATTTTCTAACTTTAGCAACACCAATATCTTAAGGACGAATATACTTCCTTTTCCTGAAAATGATTCCCTTATTCTCACTCAAGTCAATAGAAACCTACAATTGAACGCCTCTTTTATTCAGGGTAAGAATAAGCATATTTTGTGGACTAGTTTTTTAGGATATCAACAATTCAATACGATTGCAAATGAAATGATTAATATCGAACAAAAAGTAGATAACATTGTCTTTCAACTAAACAATTCGTATAGGTTTTTAAATGGCTCTTCATTGAACAATGCATTTCTTGTCAATCACAACATAAATGAATTTTCAGGTTTCACCAATAGTACACTATCGCATACATACACTCGTCCTTTTCTAAAGAAAAAATTAAAAACAAGCTTAAGGCTTTCAAATAGTGTAATATACATGGATGGGGCATTCTCAAGGCATCTTATTCACATCGCAAGCAATAGCATGTACCAGTTAAATGATCAAAACGAAGTAGGTGTATTATTTTCTTTTGTTCGTCAAACAAATAATGCAAACAACATCAACTCATTTAGAGAATTTAATTGTAGAATCCGATTCAAAACAAAAATTTAATTCCAGTTTTTTAAGTGTACATTCATCGAATTATCATCTTCAAAAAAAATAGTTCAAATAATCGTTTAGAATTAAAATAAGGGTTTATATTTGTGCCGCATTTGTAACTAACTCGTGCAAGATCGCTTAGCTCAGTTGGTAGAGCAACGCCCTTTTAAGGCGTGGGCCCTGGGTT
>JAHDGD010000103.1 GCA_020627825.1 Saprospiraceae bacterium | reverse complement strand
AAAATTTTAATGGTATAAGAATTGACACCAAATAATGCTATTACTACCGAACTAATCTACTATATTTATACACTCATAGAGTACAATGGACAATAAAGCTAAGGCAGAATTAAAAACACGTATAATTCAACTTATTGAAGAAATTGAGCGGGAAATTGACATGTTAGCAGAGCATGTAAAACCTGTTACACCTGAGAATTCACTTGGTCGGATCAGTAGAATGGATGCTATAAATAATAAAGGAGTTGCTGATGCTTCCATGCGAAATAAGAAATCTAAGTTGAGTAAGCTAAGAGTTGCATTGGAACACATACAGCACAAGGATTTTGGAATATGTAGTAATTGTGGTCAACAAATTCAAGAAGGAAGGTTGATGTTTTTACCAGAGAGCACAAGATGTATAAGGTGTGCATCCAGATAGAGAGAAAGGCGATTTTCGTCGAATTTTAAGATGTATGATTAGAACAAATGAACTAAGAAGTTAAAAATTGGATTATAAAAGAAAATAGAATTATGAAACAAGGAATAGGAAAAACTGTAATTGGAATAGGTTTAGTTGCATTTTTTGCCATCGTCATGTTTTATGTATTAAAGGGAGTATGGGCTGTAATGTCACTCTTGGCATGGGGGTTTCTTCTTGTTGCTTTGGTAGTTAATTATCGAGTTGTTATTGATTACGTAAAGCGATTACTTGATTTATTGAAGCGCAATCCATTATATGGGGTAGGGGGCATTATTTTTTCAGTTGTATTGTATCCTTTGGTATTTTTGGTTTTAATGGTGCGAGCTTTAGGTGGAAAAGCTTTTGCAAATGTGGGTTTTTCTTCAAATCAACAAGATGAAGAAGAATTTACAGATTATGAGATTCTAGATGATGAGCCATTGGACTTAAAAGAAATACATAAGCGAAAAATGGAGAGGTAGTGCTTTTGTATCTTTTCTTTTTTATTAGTATAGCTTTAGCTATTGGCTATGTGTTTTTAATTATGCGATATCTAGAGGGTTGGACAAATACAGATGTACCTACTACTTCAGATTCTAAGCCAGTCACTTCTGTATCTATTATTGTAGCGGTATATAATGAGGAACAGAATATTGAGGCGTGCGTGACTTCTATTTTAAGAAATGTTTATCCTGAAACGTTACTTGAATTGATTGTAGTTGATAATGGTTCGACAGATAATACGTATTCTATTTTAACCTCTATAAAAGATTCTAGGTTACTTGTATTGCAACAAAAAGAAGGGCATAAGAAAGAGGCATTGGAAAAGGGGATACAATATGCTAAGAATGAATTTTTATTATTCACAGATGGAGATTGCGAAGTCAGAGAAAGGTGGGTAGAACGTATGATTTTTGCGTATGAAAAAAATGGAAAAGAATGTGTACTTGGTCCGGTTGATATAGATAAATATAATTCAGTATTGACTCGATTTCAAGCATTTGACATGTTAGCTATGATGGGTATTACATGTGGAGGACTAAAAGAGAACATCATGTATTTGTCAAATGGAGCAAATTTTGGGTATACACGAGCTTTATATGATCAAATTAAAGGTATACCAAAAAAGAATTTAGCGAGTGGAGATGATGTATTTGTATTGCATGAAATAGTTAAAAAAGGTAAAGAAAAGATTGCTTTTGTAAAAAGTAAAGAAGCTATAGTATCTACGCATACACAGACTAGTTGGAAATCATTAATTCAACAAAGAATTCGTTGGGCGTCGAAAGCTACAAGTTATGTTCAAAAAAGAGATGTATTTATTAATGGTTATGTCTTTCTTTTTAGTTTTTCAATTTTAGTAAATTTAGTATTGAGTCCATTAACAGGAGGGTTATCTTTTTTTACGGCATGTTTTCAATTTTTTATCAAGGGAGCAATTGACTATGCATTTATAGATCATGTAAATAAATTTTTCAAGAAAAAACACCTTATGCAATTTTTTATTTCTTCATTTTTTATACACTGGTTGTATATTCTATTTGCGGGTATAACTAGTTTGCTAGGTTTATCTTATGATTGGAGAGGTAAAAAGTTGCATGTTATTTAAAAATCCTTAGTTCGGGATTAATGTGGTTCGTCACATTTTCAAAAAAGAGCCATGAATAATGTGTTTTTTTAATTTTGCATTCGCAATTTATCCCAAATCTTGGTTAGTAGATATGGAAAAGACTTTGATTTCGAACATCCTGTTTTCCTTTATTTTAATGTTGATAAACCACCATCTATTCCATACACTTGACCTGTAACAAATGAAGCATTCTCACTGAGGAGAAAGGCGGCCAGTTTAGCAACATGTTCTGCTTTTCCATATCTTTTAAGAGGGTGTCTTTCTTTGGCTGCATTTTGCATTTTTTCATTTCCAAGAAGTTTGCCAGCAAGAGGTGTATCAATCAAAGAAGGTGCGATAGCATTTACTCTTATATGTGGAGCGAATTCTGCAGCCAAACTTTTAGTAAGTCCTTCCACTGCACCTTTTGCTGCTGCAATCGAGCTATGGAAGTTCATGCCCGTAGAAACAGCAACTGTAGAGAAAAACACGATTGCAGGAGCATCAGCTTTTTTTAAGTTTTTGAGTGCTTGTTTTGTTGCGAATACGGCACCTAATACATTTATTTTATAGTCATTCAGAAAATCTTCTTCTTTGAGAGATCGAAAAGGTTTTAGGTTTATGGAACCAGGGCAATAAATTAGGCCATCGATAATTTCAGGAAGAAAATCTGATATTTTATCATTGAGGATATCGGCATCATGAGTGATGACAGAATGAGGTAAGTCTGCATCGGAAGCATTTCTGCTTATTACAGTAACTTGGTGATGGATTGCGAGAATGGAGGCAAGTTGTTTACCAATACCAGAACTTCCACCAATAATAACATAATGTTTCATAAGGTTGATTTAGATTTATTACGTTTACATTTTTCGCTACAATAGCGAACTTGTTCCCAATTTTTTTCCCACTTTTTTCGCCAAGAGAAGGGAAGTTTGCAAATGGGGCAAATTTTATAAGGTAGCAGATTTTTTTTATGTGCCATTAACGCTTACTGATTTTATTATTGGAAATAGAGCGTTGTCTAGAGCATTTATGGTTTCCAATGATGAAGTTTCGTTTGGCTAGGTGTTTGGTATTCCGTCCTGAAACTCTAGCGCGCCATCTTTTCCAGGAAGAATTTTTCAGTTGATTTCTCATGAGTTTAATGACTTGGGCTTCAGAGATATTAAACTGATGTTTAATAGCATCGAAAGGGGTACGGTCTTCCCAGGCCATTTCGATGATTCTATCGATATCGCTATTAGAAAGATGTGAAGGAATACTCATAAAACAGCTTTTAGTTATAGGAGTAGGAACAAAAGGGGGTTGATAAAGTTTATGGGGGTGGGGAGTGGAAGGATTTAGTTTTCAAAATTAGATTTGATACTACATAATCTGGAAACATCTTTAAATAGGAGCTTTCACCCTTCATTTTTCCCCTCACCTTGCCCCAATCCACTAAGTTTTTCCATACCTCCTCTATTCGATACCGTTCATTTCGCTGTGATCTAATCGGATCTTTTGTATCCATCTGTTCAATGTATTGATCATATTCAGTTTTATCCTCAAATACATAGCGTTTATATCTTCTCTGTACCAATACACCTTGACGATCTCTTATCTTATTGACAGATTTTACATAAACACTTAATAATATCCGCATTTGCTCACTCACAATCCTCCAAGGGGATTCCATATATTCCTTTCTTGCCTTCTTCCCTTTTTTTTCACATGTACCTTTATACTTAGATCGCAATGTCTTAGATTCTCTAATCTTTAATAGTACCTGATATCCTTCCGAACCCAAAAACATTCGATGTACTCGCACGTAGGGTGATACATATCGATCAAATAATTGTCGAAATAACTTGATTTCTTGTTCTGATTCGAAATAACAGCTGCGACCGCTAGACAAACTTTCGAACATATAATATTTACTAGGAGAAAATTGATATACTTCTTTCATGGTTCATTCTTTCTTATTAGTGTAATGAACCCATCATTTCGTTCCACTTTTTTCCAACTTTTTTTTTAAAAAATTGAATTTTAATGGAAACGCCCAGCTTATAAGGTTATCAGAAGTGTTAAAGTTAGCGCTCGAAAACCTCTACATCCTTTTTTCGAATAACTAAATCTGTAAACTTCCCTTTGAATCTTGTGGCTCTCACAATGTGGTTATCAATCCAGTGATAATTTCCCCCTCTTGGTTTATTCATCAATAATCCATGGTATTTAAATCCATGTTCTTTTAACCAAGCTTCTGTTACTATTCGGTGTTCCTCTGTTCTTGATGTAAAAAAAGTGATGATATGCCCTTCATCATACCACTTGTTTAAAATTTCTAAGGCATCTGGATAAGGCGCACATGTTGACATTCTTTCAGGCTCTTCATTTGGTACATCATCTGTAATCGTACCATCTATGTCAATCAAGTAGTTTTTAATATTTTCTGGCAACTGAGGACTGATATTGCGTCCCTCGGCATCTTTTGACTCTTGTAATTTCATTGTTGTAATTTGTGATTATATTACAAAGTTGCACATATTAATTGTTAAAATCTATATAAGTTAAGGGATTTACGGCTTCACCATCTATCCATAATTCAAAATGTAAGTGATAGCCATCCGTTCGCTGACCTGAATTTCCTATTATAGCAATAGCTTCTCCTGTTTTAACATAATCTCCTGGAGACTTTAATAATTTCGAATTGTGTTTATATGTCGAAACTACATTGTCTGAATGTTGTACGCTTATTGTATTTCCCGTTTCGATATTGTATTCTGCCGAAATGATTGTGCCAGAATTGATACTCGAAATAGGAGTGTTTTTTGGAGCCAGTATATCTACTCCATAATGTCTGGTCTCTTCTTCAAATGATGAACTAATCTGTCCTTTTATAGGTGGATAAAAATATCGAATTTTGGATTCAATTTCTTTTTCTTCTTGGTCCGTTTCGTCAATTGGTTCTGCATATTCTACCTCTTGCGGGGCATAAGCACCAGCAAGCATTTTTTCGTCAGCTTTTTGCGTATTGCCTAATATCCGGTTTTTATTCGCTTCTATATAATTATTCAATGCGGTCAATTCTCCCTCTAGTTGATCTGTTTTTTCTCTCAATGCCAAAAATTCTGGAGTAGCCTTGATATTTCCGTATCCTGGAATGGTATGTTTCAGTGGAGTGAAACTAAGTAATAAATAAACTATAATGCCTATAATGATAAACAAGGTACACGCTAATACATATAAATTTAGTAAAGTGAGCTTATAATTATTGGTTTCTTGTAAGGTCTCATCATTCAAAATGATCAAGCGATAGCGATCTTTTATACGTTCCCTCCAAGGTCTTTTTTCTTTCGTATTTTCACTCATTTGTTCCTTTCTTTTTATTGGGCTTTCGCCCAAAATGCAAAAGTATTATTTACAGACTAGAAAAGCTTAAGCAATTGGAGCTAAAAAAGCTGGAAATAAATAATAAATTTGCAGCTTTTAAGTTATAATAGCTGAGTACTTTTAAACATGTATTCTAATCATTAACTCATTAAGAATTGGTAATAGTATATTGCCATAACTTTTTCAATGATCGATTAAGTAAATGAAGACAGGAATTATTAAATATATAGGTAGTGTTTTAGTATTAGCGTTGGTCTTAATTCTTTCCGCTTGTGTCTCTCAAAAGAAAAAAGGCGAAGTATCAAAAGTCGCTAAGTTTTACCATAATACTACAGCGCATTATAATGGTTATTTCAATGCGAATGAAATCATGATGGAAACAAAGGATGCAATTATTGAAAGTCATCAAGATAATTACAATGAAATCCTTCCTATTTATCCAGAATATTTGATCCCAAATCCTGAATCAATTGCTGAAGATATGGATAAGGCCATTGAGAAAGTTGCTATTGTAGCTTCTGTGCACGAACCAAGTCGCTGGGTCGATGATTGCTATATCATTCTCGGTAAAGCTCAGTTTATGAAGCAAGATTACGAATCTGCAGAAGAAACATTCCTATATTTTATTGAAGAATTTGATCCTAGCATCGATAGAAGAAAAAGCAAGAAATCCTCTAAGACTAAAAAGTCAAAAAAAAATAATAACAAAGCTAAGTCTGTAAAAGAACAGCGAAGAGAAAGAGAGAAGAAAAAGAAAGCAAACAAGAAAAAGAAATCTAGTTCTTCGAAAAAGACCAATAAAAAAGAAACTGCTGAAGAGAAAAAAGCTAGACTTGAAAAAGAGAGGATTGCCGCTGAAGAACAACGTAAAAAAGAAAGAGAGTTAGAAAATAGTGTAGAAATTGATCGATCAAGTAATGGTTTATTAAAACATTTACCTGCTTTTCCTGAAGGTCTTTTATGGGTTGCAAAAACATATGTCGTAAGAGAAAAGCATAATCTAGTTGAATTTTATTTAAACAAAATCGAAGAACAACCTGAAGTTCATAAAGCTGTTTTAAATGAAATCCCTGTAGTGAAAGCTTTTAACGCAATGGAACAAAAAGATTATCAAGAAGCAATTGTTCATCTTGATGAAGCGATCCCTATGCAGAAAGACAAATCATTTAAAGCAAGATTGGTTTATATTAGATCGCAATTGCATCAAGAAGTAGGTGATAATGCCGCTGCTTTTGCTGGTTTTAATCAAGTAATTGATATGAAACCTGAATTTATAATGGAATTCAATGCAGCTCTTAGAATGCTAAAAAATTCTATGGGTAGCAGTGGATCATCTTTGGCTGTTGTTGAACGAAAACTCAACAAAATGCTAAAAGAAGATAAATACAAAGATTTTCATGATCAGATTTACTTTACTTTAGGGGAAATAAATTATGAAAAAGGAGATCTTGAAAATGCTGTTCCTTATTTTAGAAAAGGCATTCAAGCTTCTAAAGGAAATACTGCTCAATTAACAGAAGCGTATTACATCTTAGCAAAAATATTTTACGATACAGAAGATTATGTTCTTGCCAAAAATTACTATGATAGTACTTCTAGTGTAATTACAAAAACAGATGAACGATTTTTTGAAGTAGATGCTTATGCGAAGAACTTAAAAGAAATTGCCGAAAATATTATCATAATTGATTTACAAGATAGTTTGATCCGCCTTTCCAAAAAGTCACCAGATGAAAGAGCAGAAATTGCAAGAAAACTTAAAAAAGCTGAACTTTTGGCGGAAGCCGCAAAAAAAGGAAACGATGACGATGACGATGAAGTTTCTACCTCAGGGTTAAGAAGAATCGATCCATCCAGAGGAGCTTCTAGAGGAGGTATACAATCGACTTGGTGGGCATACGACGAAAATAAAAGAGTTGAGCAAGTAGCCGCTTTTAGAAATGAATGGGGTATACGATCACTAGAAGATGACTGGCGAAGATCAAGCAAAGCCTCTTCTATTAATGATATTGATAACTTAAAAAGTAATGATGAACTTGATCTTTCTGATGATGAAATAAACCAGATTCTTAAAGATGTTCCTCTTACTCCTGATGCTCTTGCTGCATCTAAACTTAAAATCCAAAATGCTTTATTTGAGCTTGGTGTACTTTTTAGAGAGCGAATCGAAAATTACAATAAAGCTATAGAGGCGCACGTAGAATTGCAAGATAGATTCCCTGGTTCGAAAAAAGAAGTAGACGCTTTGTATTACCTATATCTTTCACATTTGGATATTGATGATCAACCTAAAGCTAATTATTATTTAAATACCTTGAAATCTAAATATCCAAATGATAAATATACTTTATCGCTTGTAGATCCTACGTACATTGAAAATATTCTTGCTGAAGGCAGAATTCAAGAAACAATGTACAACAAGGCCTATAACAAATTTGAGGAAGGAGATTATAAGGCAGTAATCGCACTAGAAAAGAACGCAAGAGACAAGTTTAAAAAAGAGAATGAATTCGGAAGTAAATATGCATTACTTTCTGCAATGTCAACAGGAAAATTGGAAGGTAGAGATGCTTATGTGAAGTCTCTCAAAACCATGATTGCCACTTATCCGAATACAGATGAAGAAACTAGAGCTAAAGAAATTCTTCGATTTTTAAATGGTGATGAAGAGGCTTTCGCCCAAATTGATGAAGGAGAAGCTCAAGAGGCTTTTAAAGCTAATGATGATAAATTACATTACATATGTGTTATCGTTACAAGTAAAAAAGATAGTGATTTGAATGCCGCTAAAATTAGCATCAGTAATTATAATCGTAAATATCATAAAGTGGATCGCATCAGGCTGTCAAGCACTATTCTAAGTAAAGATAACAATACAGATGTCATTCTTTTGCGTAAGTTTTCTAATAAAGAGAAGGCTATGAAATACTATCAAGAAGTAGAACGTAATAAAAAAGAATTCATGGAGCCTAAAGTGAATTACGATATATTTGCAATTACACAACAGAACTATCGAGAAGTCATGAAGAAAAAGAGTGTAAAAGAATATGAAATCTTTTTTGAATCGAGTTACCTGTAATTCCTTTGAATTTATGAATGTAGGGAATATATTCAAATTTCAAAAAAAGTGAGTTCAACTTATAAAATAGAAGAAAAGCCTTAGTAACTTAAGATCTTATAAAGAAGTAATTATCCGACAACTTAGAATTTAATTGGTATCAAATCAGCTAGAATTCTTAATCGATTTGTATCAGTAGATCACCTTTTTGAACAGAATCCCCCACGGAGCATTTAATAGAGGTAATAGTGCCAGAACTTGGAGCTTTCAATAAATTTTCCATTTTCATTGCTTCCAAAACCAAAATATCTTCTCCTTTTTCAACGGCCATGCCTTCTTTAACAGATATAGATAATATTAATCCAGGCATTGGTGAAATGACATCACCTCCTGAATCTTCAGCTTGATCGTTCATTCCCATTTTATCAATCAATTGATCCAAGGAATCTTGAAGATCCAATTGAATTTTTTGCTTGTTTATTGTTGCGTATAAATGCTTACCATTTTCTGACAATTCCAATATTTGAACATCATAAATCTTATCTTGAAATATAAACTTCACTTGATTTCCTTCTCTTTCCAACAGTTGAAAAGATGGATCAATTTCTTGTTTCAGCGTCAATTCATTACCCAACGTACTTTTAATAAGATAATTTTCCATCGTTTAACTTTTAGCGAGTTTCATTAAAAATCTAGTTTCAAAAATGGTAAATAATATATAGCAACCTAAAAATGGCCACACAAAATCTATTGACTTTTCAGGAAAGGTGAGTCGATAGACTACTACCAATAACATAAGAACGACTAACTTCGAAAAAGTGTTCAACAATGTTACTCTTGAAAAGCTATATTTATTGTCACTTTTAGATGCCCTTTTTGCAAAAATGTGAACCAATACACAACTTGCAATAAAGTAAGCAAAACTGATTAGTAGAAAAGATAAATGATCATCTTTTAAAAGGTATTCCTGTGATAAGATGATTCCTGCTAAAGATGCAACAGAACACATTAAAAATCCAGAAATAAAACGTTTACTCAGCATCAAGATAAAGTAGTTACAATTTTATATAGAAATGCAAATAACGTAAGAATCATAAATAAAAGTCCAATATAACTTATTTCATTTCCTATATAGGCATCAATTTTACTCCCTATCCACCACATGATAAATAGTGTAAAAAACATTGAAGTTGCCAGACCTGCATACTTCATATATTCTTTCGAACTGTTTTTATTTGATTTATCTTTTTTAGCCAACTTTCTCCACCTTTGGCTTACTGAAACCTCCAGCTAATACTTGACCATCCATTTGACACTTCACATTAAATATTGCACCTGGCTGAACTATTAATTTATCTGTAAAGATCTCCCCATTTATGTTAGCTGTTTCCATCACGTGAAGTTGTTCTTTTATGTGTAAAACTCCTTTTACGTTTCCTTCAATAACAGCATTGACACAATTGATTTTTCCTTCCAATACACCTGATGGCCCTACAATAAGTTTCCCATTACAATCAATGTCTCCATTTAATACACCATCTATTCGAATATCACTTTCAGTCTTTATAGAACCAACAATTTCAGTCCCTTTTGCTAATGAATTAATGGAATTTAATCCACCACCTACTGGAGTATTACCATTGTTTTTCGCCATATCATTATCCTTTTTGCCAAACATGCTTTTTTTTTATGAATGTATAATTATATATATTGATAAGATTTCTCTTATGGGATTTAAGTTGCTTTTACTTTTAAAATACAGACCTCTTCTTATGTATTAATCAGAGCCAAGAATGAAAACCGAGGATTAGGTGCCAAAAATTTTCATAAGATCAATTCAGCTTATATAAGATAAAGAAGAATCCGTTGTTTTAATTCAAAAAATGGTATGATAACTTTAAAGTACCAAAATAAAAAAATCCTCTCGTCCGAAAGGATCAAGAGGATCATTATTTTATTGTTTTTTTCGTTCTTAGAATTTAGGACAATATACCCCTCTATTTTCTGGCCCACAAATATCATATCCTAATGAAAATTCAAATGCTCCCACACCAAAGTTTGCTTGATTAAAACCTGAAACAGTTAAGTCATATGAAAATCCTAAATTGAAGTGCTCGTAGTTAAATCTTGTTGACAAAATTAGCGCGTCACTATGTAAATTCTCTTCGTTATTAGTACCTATTCTATACCACCCTCCAACTTGGAAAGATTGTGTACTTAATCGGCTATTACCCATATTGAATCTTAAGCTCGAACCAAAGTTAAATT
This sequence comes from Saprospiraceae bacterium, assembly GCA_020627825.1. Lineage (GTDB taxonomy): Bacteria > Bacteroidota > Bacteroidia > Chitinophagales > Saprospiraceae > JAHDFB01. Next base: position 3,491 of record JAHDGD010000103.1, on the reverse strand, counting down.
CTCTATGTGGTCCTTGAGCGAAAAATACAAATCCTGGTAAGATTGACATCTTCGGAGTAGAACTAAATTGTCCTCCTGCATGGAACGTTAACCTTGTATACAATGGATCAAATACATCATCTCTGAAAGATTGATTCGCTTGATTTAAGTGCGACATAGATACTCCTGCATAAAAATTATTATATTGATCAAATACAGAAAACCATAATAATCCTGCTGAAACATCTGGATATAAATACCCATTTTGATCAATTAATTCTCCTGAATCAATCGTAGAATTATGACCTCCTTGACCATCATGCTGAATTGGATACTTCAAAGAAAAAATATCGATTCTTCTTTGGGCGAATCCACCATCAGCCCCTATAACTAAATAATGTGCCTTCTTTCTGTATCCTCCCATTTTCTTACTATAAGATAAGGAAAGCCTTCCTTGAGTCGTACCGAATCTTGTTTCACCAGCAACATCTCCATATAGAGATCCACCAATTCCAAAATAGTCCGATCTTCCTACTGGAATCTTTTGATCATAAGATGCAGAGTACGTATTGTAAGCATTTGACTTTAATGCAGTTGCCCATTGATTCCTGTAATTTACAATCATTCTTGTATTACAGTTCATAACACCAGTCAATGCCGGGTTAAGATTCAAAGGAGACATATAAAACTGTGAAAAATGTATATCCTGAGCAGAAACTGTCTGAACAGAAACGAAACACACTACACACAGAAACATTTGTAAGATTCTCTTAGTCATAATCTTCTTATAAATTTTTAGGATGATAAAGATAGTTAGTGAAATACATTTATTCTAATTTACTAACTATTAATTTACATCATATTCATATCTAGGACACAATTATTAAGGCTCACCCTATAAAAAGTGTCGTCTTTTTTTCAAAAAAGCAGTAAGCAATGATTAACAATACATTAATCTGGTGTTTTATTCTTAAAAATAGCCGAAAATTCATCAACTAAGATGTCATCATAATGGTCTGCTCTATCAAACAAATAAGACATCATCTCTTTAGCGGATTCAAATTGTACATTCGCTTCGTGTATTAAAAGCGATAATAAAACACTATTTCCTTTCACGCTAAAAGTAAGATAGTTCATTTCGTAATTCTGCTGCAACAAGTATGCATAAATTTCATTAATACCTTTTTTAGGTAATAAACACAACTCGGCATCACACGTAATCATACTCGCTTTTTTATTGAAGTTTATGGATATTTTTGCACTTCCTTTATCTACTTCCCAAGCATGTGGACCTGTACGAGCTAAACTAGGAGTATACGTCAAGGATTCAAGAACACGCTCAATAATTGCACTTGGCCCTTCAGGTTGATAATCAACTATTTTACTTAATAAATCTATGGACGCACCACAGTGAGGACAATATGAATCTTGTGTATCATTTTCTACAACCACGTTACTGCACGAAGAACATCTTAATGCATATTGACCCTTTTTATTCAACGTTGAAAATTCGTTTAAATTTTCAAGCAACAACGAAATTGGCAAGGCGAATCCTATGCTATTCCCCTCTTTCATAATAAACGTATTCACACCTACTACTTTTCCTTCCTTATTCACTAATGGGCCACCACTATTGCCAGGGTTCAGTGCAGCATCATGTTGAATGTAGGCTACATCTTGTTTTTCTTGCAATAAATTCGATATGATTCCTTGTGTTGCAGTAAAATTTAAGCCAAAAGGATGACCTACTGCAAGTACTTTCTCACCTTGTTGCAATATATCCTTTTGGCTTAAAGCCACATGACTCATTTCATGTTCCATAGGTGCCTGTAAGAATGCTATGTCTCTTTTTTTATCAATGAAAAGCACATCTACAAGTTCTTTCGAAAAACCATGACCTTTTATAACAACCTTTTTATTGCCGCGAATCACATGTTCATTCGTTACGATAATATTCCATTGTTGTAAATAAAATCCAGTACCTGTTGTAAAGGGAGTGGCGATTTGTAAAACGGCTTTTTTTAATTGTTGTATGATATCTTCCATTATACGAATTGCTTTTGATAATGAATATCATAGGAGGCGATCATACGCAATAAACTTTGGCAAAATGAACCGATGTTTTCATAATTTAAGGTATGATAATTTGGTTTAAAGTACGGATGTGATGGCTTGTTATTTTCTATAATCGATTCTATTCTTTTTTCTACAATTGCTTGAATGGCTTTTCCTTCTTCTTGATAAGATGGTGTGAAACCAAGTTTTAGAAAGTAATCATTTTCTAGTACACGAATCAACAGATGTAATAAGTCGAGGTCAGGTGTAGGTAAATTGTAATGGAATAATGAATAAGCAGCAATATAGCCATATACATGTAAAGCTATTTTGGGTTGCCCCAAAGAAGTATATGAAATGGCTTTCGGTAACTCTTTTTCTATGAGGGCTTTTAGATCATAGTGGCTTGCAGCTTTTGTATAGTTAAAAGTATGACAACTCTGATAAAACTCTTCCTTTAATTGCTCTGATGTTCGTTTAGTAATCAAACTGAAGTTTTCCTGAATCTCCTTATTTTTCTGAACACTGCTTTTTTTACTATTCTCAAAGTAAATCCTATGATTACGCTCGAATATTTCCATCATAAAACCTTCGGGTTTTAATAAGTAATCAAGTTTATAATTACAATATAAAAGAACATATGCCTCTATAGCATCTGGATTGTCAGAAAAAGATGCATACTCAGTTATATATTCATTGGTCTTCAATATTTCAGACCGAAGAAACTCTTCTTTTGTATCTTGAATGTATGCATCTAATGTTTGAATCTTCCCTGAAAGATTATTTTCTAACTCTTCAAATTCATCTGCTAATAAATCATCATATTTATCAGCATTGATTGCAACTTCTTTTAAGGCATAAAAGATCTTTTGTGGAGAAGCATCTACTGTAAAGCTGTCAAATTTTAATATAAGCTGATTTCCTTCTATACAAAATCGACTATATTTTAGTAAATAGTTACGCTCTAGTAATTTTCTGTATAGTCCTATATGTGGTTTTTCGATAGTTGCGATATGAGATATAGCAACAAATTTCTGAGCATTACAACGTCCTATTATTTGTTTTGAGCCTTGATATAATTCAAAAAAAAGCTCTCCATTTTCTACATCATAAGCAAGATTATCTTCTAGATCATTTCGTAAATAATTCAATAGATATTCAAGAGAATCAAGTAATTGATCCTCCTTGAATAAATGAATTGCTTCGCTAAGTAATGCAATTTCCTCTTGCTCTTTTGAATTATAGGTATGCCGTCCAAATTTAATATCTGGTCCTTGATCTGATGCTGCTAGTTTTCTTTTTATATAGTTGAATATCGACATGTGGCGATGCTGTAAACCACTAATATAGCATAGTTCTTGAGGAATTCATATCATGGGAATTGTGTAGATCCTTTTTCCATTATAAAATTGGAAGGTAATGTGATTTAAGGATTACTGTTGAAAACAGTAAAGAGT
>JAHDGD010000102.1 GCA_020627825.1 Saprospiraceae bacterium | reverse complement strand
TTAATAATGTTGACCATTTTTGGTATAACAAAAATAATAAATATTATAAATAATTGTAATGTGTAGATTAATAAAATACATCGAGTTAAACATATATTTATTTATTAATATGTTCCATTTTGTTCTAATATTGACCACTTGGATCTTAGCCTTTAAGAAAATAAAAGAAGGATAACAAAAAAAGCCCCTCTAAATCAATGACTTAGAAGGGCTAGTAGTAGCGGGGACAGCGCTTAAATCGTGTTTTCTGTGAGTTTTGATAGTTTTATAAGACTCAATGAATACGGGGTTTAAGTATTACTAAAGACATAGAGTGTCACGGGCTACCATAAAAAAACGACAACGCGTTGGTGTTTGCGTTGTCGTTGACTATCTTTAAAGTGCTAACAATTAAAGATATGATCGAAGATACAAAACAAGGAACCCATAATGTGCCTGAGGTGCGTTACAATCTTCGAAGCTTAAAGGATAAAAATAAAGCCACTTTGATTAGTGCGGTATTTAGATATCGTATTGGCAAGGATTCTCAAAGGCTTGTTTATTCAACTAAAAATAGAATCGAGCCTAAAAACTGGGATCCTAAAAAGCATGGTCCCCGTTCTTCTTATCCATTGTATTATGATCTAAAAGGTGAACTTGATAAAATTGAGAAAGCAATAAAAGAGATCTATACATCAGATAGGACCATTTCAATACCTGAATTCAAAAATAAATTAGACGTTGCACTCGGTCGAACTGAAGTCGTAAAAACAGACAATAGAACATTAATTGGTTATATCAAGGATTATATAGAGCGGAGAGAGAAGCTCCAGGATAAATCATATCGAACAATTCAGAAGTATAAAACGATATACGGCCGATTGATTAAATACCGTGATACTACTGGGGAGTCCGTGGAATTCGAAGATATGAACAAAGCCTTCAAAGAAAATTATTTGTATTGGCTATATAATAATACCAAGGTAAATTCTAGGAACACAGCGAATAAGGAATTTTCAACTTTGAAACATTTACTTCGAGAGGCGAGAGAAGACGGTATTAATACCAATATAGATTTTGAAAGTAAGCGCTTTAATGTGAAGCGAGTAAAGACATCGAAAATAACGCTTACTGATGATGAAGTCGAGTTATTAGAAAACCTTGATCTATCGGATAGGCCAAATTACGAGGTGATCAAAAACTGGTTTTTAGTCGCGTGCTATAGTTCTTTGAGATGGTCCGATTTCTCAGAATTAGAGATCAAGAATTTTATAATGATCGATAATAATTTATGTATTCATCTTTGGACTGAAAAGACTGAAACAGAAACATATATCCCGGTATCAAATAAGCTGCAAACTATTTTAGAGAAATATGATTACACAAGTCCTAATGTTTCTTCAAAGCATTTCAATGAAACGATTAAGGAAATCTGTAAAATGGCAGGTATCACAAATATCGTTTCTTATAAAGCCGATGTTAACGGGAAATCCGTACAAATGGAATCTCCTAAATATAAATTAATTTCCAGCCACCACGGGCGGAGGTTCTGGGCAACACATCATTATTTAAAAGGTTACCCAATTGCACTTCTGATGCAAGTTACCGGACACACCAAAGAATCAACCTTTATGACTTATATCGGTCGATCAAAAAAGGATCAAGCAAAAGCACTTTTAATGGAAATGAAGCGTAAAGCAAATGAGCAGGATAAAGGGAACGTTATTCCAATTTCTAAAAGGATCTAATTGAAAACATATATTTTTTCTTAAATATGTTCGGTAATCTTAAATAATATTATATATATTTGGGATGTACTTTCCGAATCGTTCTGCTTAAACCATAGTAGAATGAAACAAAATTTAATTATTACATCTAAGGCAGAACTATCTGGCCTTATCGAGGATGCTGTTTCTAAAGCATTAGAATCAAGTACCCAAAATCATAATGAACCTGAGAAGAAATTTCTCTCCAGGTCTCAGTCTGCCAAATATCTATCATGTTCGATTCAATTGATCGATAAGATGATCCGTTCCGGCAAATTATCCAAACATAAAGTAGGTCGTAAAACATTAATTCCTGTGAAGGATCTTGAGGCTATTTTGAGTAGTTAGGATTTTTATTAACTCCTAATTCTCATAAGTATGCTTGTGTTGAGGTATTTACATATTATTTATTTCCTTAATACGAAGACATTTACACCTAGTAATTGCCAACACCTACATATAGAATGACATTTGAGATATTATTAATCAAATATATTTCAAATGAAAGAGATATTAAACCTCAAGGAGTTTTGCGAGCTTGTAGGCATCTCAAGAAGGACTGCATTCAGAGTAATGAAAAGTAAAAAGGTAAAGCACTACAAACAAGGCAATCGCTTTTATTTCAAACGGGAAGATGTAGAGGCGTACTTGTTCAGTAATCCAATAGGCAAATAATTCTATCATTTTATTCAGTGACCAAACTTTATTTCAATCACTTATAAAATTATGGAATGAGTAAAAAAAGTATGGCTACCCGTACCAGGAGCAGCCAAAATATTAATCTTGAGAATATGCTAAATAGATTTAACGATGGTAAAGATAGGCCATTTGATCCAGAAAGTAAAATAGAGTATCTCAAAGAAATTGTAAAAGATCTCTTTGTCAAGTACACCCCCAAGACTCACACTTATCAGATTACTGTTCTAGCTGAGGAACAAACTCCGACTGATATATTGGATATAATAGGGTCGTTTTTCCCTTGGGTTATAGGTAAGTATTCCGATAACGATTTGATTCTTGCAATGAACAGTGCAGGGCATATAATGCAAGTAAAAGAATACACTAATAGGCTGGAAGCTTACTTCTTTATTACCGAAAGGAATAAGAAAGTGTTGAGAGATATTTTTATAAGGTTTTTTAAAAATGAATTGGAGGTATGAGCAGTATAGTAATTTCATCATTCAATAGTATTAAGAATACTTGCGCTCCTAGAGACATTACGATCGATTTACTCTTAGATAATATCCGAGATGGATATTGGCAGGATCAAGTGAGTAAGGTTCGTACTGCGACAGATGATGATTCAAAGAAAAAAGCAAAAGCAGTCTTGCCAAATGTTACAATTTCTGGAAAATTTAAAACTCGAAAAGATCAAATGTTAATCGAGCATTCAGGTTTTATCTGTATGGATATTGATAAGCTGGGCGTCAGATTAACGGACACAAAAGAGAAGTTAAAGAATGATCCTTACGTGTATTCCATTTTTCTTTCTTGCGGTGGTCATGGTTTGGCAGTGTTGTTTAGGATCAATAAAGAGAAACACATAGAATCGTTTATGGGCCTATCTGAGTACCTATTTACGACTTATGAGATCACCGTTGATCAATCATGTAAGAATGTTTCCAGAACCCGATTTGTTTCATTTGATCCAGATCTTTATATCAATGAAACAGCCAAAGTATTTAGGAAATATCCAAAGGCGAAATATTTAAAAACACCAAGACCTAAAGGAAAGACAATATTTGTTCAAAATGATTTTGATGCAATAATATCTAAAATACAAAGACGAAATATTGATCTTACGTACAACTATCATGATTGGTTAAGAATAGGTTTTGCATTGGCTGATAAGTTTGGCGAAAGCGGTCGCAGTTACTTTCATTCAATAAGTGAAATTTCAAGTAAATACAAAGCTAATATAACTAATTCGCAATACACCGCTTGTGTTAATGGCAAAGGGTCCGGTGTAAAGATTGGCACTTTTTATTATTACGTCAAAGAAGCAGGAATACAAATCTATTCAGATGAGACACGCAAAATTATTCAGATAACTGCATCACAACGCAGAAACGCTGGAGTGAATACGGCAACCATCATTCAAGGATTGAAGGACCATAGCGAATACGACCATGAGCTAATTGAAGAGATCGTACCGCAAGTAGACGATAAAACGATGGTCGATGATATTTCAGAGATTGAACAAATTGAGGCGGAATTACGAAACGGATGGGAAATAAGAAGAAATGTGATATCCAGGTATTTAGAAATTAATGAATCTGGAGTGTGGAAAAACGTAGATGACAATGAGCTAAATTCAATTTGGTTAAAGATGAAGAGAACGTTTCCCAAGATGCGAATGGAAACAATACAAAGAATTTTATTAAGTAAAGAGACTGAACAATTCAACCCTTTTCTGGACTTTATAAAAAGAAACAGACACTGTACGACCGACGGCAATTTCGCCAAGCTATCTAATTGTATAACTTCCCTCCAAGGGCTAAAAGGTGCCAACAAACAGCGTTTTATTACTAAGTGGTTTGTTGGTATGATTGCTTCGATTTACGGAGGTCATTCACCTTTACTTTTGGTCCTTTGTGGCGAAAAGCATGGTACGGGTAAGACTGAATTTTTCAGACGGTTATTGCCAAAGGAATTAAGATCCTACCAAACAGAATCTAAACTTGATGCTGGTAAAGATGATGACATATTGATGTGTCAAAAATTACTAATAAGCGACGACGAATTTTCGGGTAAGAACAAAAGGGATTCAGCAAAACTAAAGGAGAAACTATCTAAACAGAGTTTTTCATTACGTGAGCCTTATGGTAAGGCAAATGTTGACCTAAAAAGATTGGCCGTACTAGCCGGAACATCTAATAATGACAATATACTGAATGATCCAACCGGTAATCGCCGTGTGATACCTATTCATGTAGCTGCAATGGACCATGATTTATATAACTCTATTGATAAAGCCGAACTATTTATGGAAGCAGTAAGGTTATTTGAAAGTGATTATAAGTGGCAAGTGCTTGGTGATGACATAGACATTCTAAATAATAATTCAAAAGATTTTGAGGCGATATCATTAGAAGAGGAATTATTTAGCCTTTACTTCCGAGTGCCAATAGGTGCTGAAAATGGCAAAGGATTTTTGACCTCCCAAATAAAAGCAATAATTGAAAGAGAAACAGGACAGAGACTTGGTACAAATAACCTTGGATCCGTAATTAAGAAGGTTGTTGGTAAAAAAACAACTTATAGAAACGACGAAGGAAAGCAGACAAAAGGTTGGAAGTTAATTTATGATAATAGCGGAATTATTGAATCGAGCTTAATTAATGAATGTAAGGATGAAGAGGTCAAACAATTTGAGGCATTTTGATCTTTTTAGGTCACTCGGGTCACTTCGTGGTCACTAAAAGGTCACTTTGAATAATAGCCTAAAATCATGCAAATCAACGTTTTATGTATATATGGTCACTTGGGTCACTTCTAATATAAAAATTATATAGTTCAAAAAATATAAATCTTATATACACCTTTTTATTTATACGAAATACAAAGAACTCCAAAAGTAAGTGACCAAGTGACCCAAGTGACCACAGCATAAACGCATTAAATAAACGCATACACGGTAAAGGACGGTACAGTTCCAATTTTCGACAAAAAAATCAATAAACTATGACAATTAAACAGAGGTATCAATTTTATCTAACCTTACCAGGTGGAACACCAATTCAATTTGATCCATGCCTTTCAGAGTTGAAATTTAAGAAATCAAGATATAAAGACGAGTGTTTTTTTCGGCTTGATATGGAATCAGAGTTAACTATAGATGGAGATTTATTTAAGACGCTATACGCTTTGAAGCAAAACAAATGTTTATGTCTTACTGGTGAGATCACAATCTTATCGAGATGCTCCTTTAATGATCCATTTACAGTTTGCTGGAAAGGAACTTTTAACGGTGCCAATGCCAATTGGAATCCAGAGAAATGTAAAGTGACTTTCACCCCGGAGCTCAAAGATGTGTATACATGTTTACTCGACAACTGGAAAAGAGATAGGAACTATTTAGAGATCACTGATAGGATCAATATTTCTAATATCCAAGGTACTATCGTTTGTACTGATCCGTGTGTCGCTCCATTTATTCAAACGGGGACGTTCGGAGGTATTCCGATTGGTTATTATGGAGATTGCTATCCAGACGGAGAAAGCGGCTGGACCTTAACCCTATTAGACGTACAACAGAATATTACACCATTAGGACCAACTGTATATTTAAAAACCTATTGCCGTGAGGAGTTGAATAGTACGACCACGCCAATTGGTATTGGATGGATTGAAGAGTCACCGGGTTTCTGGGTTAGGCCAGTTTCGGTCTCAACTTATCCTGTAGTCACTACAAGCGAGATTATAAACAATAATTACCACACATACTATACTTATTCAATCGTCAATTACGCGACGACTCAGGCGATCACACTCCAATCGCTTTTTGACTACTTTCTATCTGATTGCTTTGAATGTATTATCTCTAATTTCTTTGGGATCAATTCAGACGGTACGGCTCCCAATAATATAGCTTATGATTGTGCTGCAAAGGATTTGCACTCATTGGCCGTAGTCCAAGCCTCGGACTTGATCGCTCCAAATGGATTAAATGCAACATCAGTCCAACAAAATCCTAATGTCGAGATTGAAGCAGGTGTTAAAAATTTCTGTGACCTTTGGCATGATTTAAAACGCCTCTTTCGGGTGTGTATGTGGTTCGATAACGAAACAAACTGTTTACGTATTGAACATGTATCATATAAGCGTAATGGGCAGATTCTAGACTTGACATTAGATTTTAAAAAGCGCCTGATAGGTAAAGGATCGTTTATATCTAATGTCGATGATATACCACGATATGAGTATTTAAAATTTGATTACGATACAGGGCAAAAGGACTTTAATGATGGTAGCTTGATATATCCAAATGAATGCTCTAATCCTGATGGTGAGTTAAATGAAAAGAACAATGTAGTTGAATGCTTTGTAACTGATGTCGCGAATCTTTACGGAAATTCTAATTTATCCACGAATGAATCCGTTTTATCAAAGACAGTCTTGCTATCTACTGAAAACGGCATTATCAAGTCTAGTATTGGCGTTTTGTCTGGAAACACAATTTTGAATGGTCCTTTGGCCGGATCGAACTTAATTTCTAAGTATTATCTGCACGACCGCCCAACTTGTAACGGAATCATGAATGGAAATAATACGACCTTTATTGACACAGTCAAGACAAACAAGCAAACACCAATTGATTTAAACTTAGCTCATACAAATTTTAAAAACTTGGATCCAGAGATAGATCGATTGAAAACTCAGTTTGGTTATACATGTATTGACTCAATAGAATATTTAGATCCTGGGGAGCAGACAACTATTGAATCAAGTTTTTAGAATTTAGTTGCAAATCACTCGAGTTCGAACGATAGCTAAAACTTCACCACAGATATCAATAGTTTCATTGACTTCTTGACGGGCTTTGACGGCTGCGATCTCATCATCACAATAGGTGGCTGTTTCTTCTGTTTGGGTTTGATAGAAGTCCAAATCGGTCGTTAAGCCTTGACAGAATAATTCAACGGCTGCGATGTTGTCTTCTTTGATCACGGAACAAGTCTGGCATTCTTCTTCAGAGCAGGAAACGAGAAAAAGCAGTATAAATGGAATTAATAGATATTTCATAGGTTAAAATTTAGATGGAAAATATCGAAAAATATCGAAAGGTCGGTTTTATATAGGATTTTCGAGGGTGTAGTAACAATGTTGTTTAATATTGAAATGTGTCAATATCTTGTTAATCGCCGTTTCTTTTAATTCACCTTTTCGATACCTATTCCGGTAAAGTTTGAATTTAGCGTATTCTTCCTTATCCATTTTGCTTGGCTTAATTTGTTCAAAGCAGTAATTAAGAGCCTCATCAATAGTGTCAAATCTTTTCATTTAACAAAGGTAACAAAAAGTTACTTAAATATATCAAAATACTTGCATGGTAACAAATTGATACCTATATTGCAGTAACAAAATGATACACTATGAAAGACTTAAAATTCATCACCACAAGATTAGATTACTTTGATTCATACTACGAAATGAGCGATTCAGACAGAACATACCAAGACGGCCGTCGATCAGAAAGACAAATTGAAAACCTATTATCTGAATTAACGGAGTCGGAATTAATCCAAGTGAAAAATCAGACTACTATCGGCGACGATATGTTGAACAGATATTTTGCTAAATTCTTTGAAAACCTTCCAGAACCAACACCAACACCAACAAAATCAAAGCTATCGGAAATTATGTCCAATGCCTGGGCTATGTTCAAAAATGGTTTATTCGGTTCTTTCGGTAAAGCTTTAAAAGCTGCCTGGATGCGTTTTAAATTGGTCCAGAATCTTAAAAATGGAATAGCACGATTCTCATTTCAAAAAGCCAATGGAGAGACTAGGGACGCGATCGGCACCCTCCGAAATGGAAACTTTCACTACGAGGCAAAATCCACGGGTACAACCGGAAAACCTTCACTTTTGAAATACTTCGACATTGAAGCAAACGCCTGGAGATCATGTCGGGTTGAGCGATTGATCACGATAGCAGCATAAAAACGAATTACACATAACGCGCTTTATTCTCCCAAAGTTTGAAGCCTATTTTTTTATCCAAAACAGTAAACACAAAATGACAAATGCAGTAAAAGCTTATGAGCGTATCAACGCCATATATGACCAAGTTGAGAGCCAATTGAATCAAAATTCAGTAGCCATTTTAGATGGTATTAAATCAATCCTTCAAGATCCTGAGAGCTATGATAAAAGAGCACAGTCGCACCGGATCACAAGCGGCTTTCAAGTAGTGAATCGATTGTTTGAATACCTGCAGAACAATGAAGCAGTAACCGTATTGAGCCACCATAATGCTAAGGATAGCTTCATAAGAAATTACGTTCCGAACGATTGTAGTTCAATATGCGAAACATTTAGATATCTAAAGCCCGAAGTAAAAACTGAATTGGAGTCATTGATTAAGCTATGGATTTTGATGGACGATTTAGTCGATGTTCACAATGTCAAAATTCATGAACTTACAACGAGCGTTCCAGATCTAGAGCCTCGAAAGGCATTTTATGAAAAAGAAATAAAGGGTGTAATTGATACAGATAATCCCGTTTATGACGTCAATGCTGAGCTAGTAGAAATTTCAAGGCATTAAAATAATAGAAGAATGAAAAAGAAGCAATTCCAGAAGCTAGTTTTGGGCCAATTGGCAGAATTAAGAATGAATGACCAGGCAAGACAAGAAACGCTTGATCTTGTTTTAGGCCAAACATTATCCATTAAGCAGACGTGTAAGGTTCTGGGAGTAAGTGAGAACACACTTCGAAAAATGCGAGAAACGGGCCAGATAGGTTTCTTAGACGGTACGAAAATTGAATTTACTCGTTTACAGATCTTGGAGTATCAGAGGAATAGAGAAGTCAGGGCTAAAGGGGATGGATTGATCCCGGTCTAATGGATTTTATTCTAAAACTTTCTTGTCTGGACCAAACTTATAATCTCGATTTAACTTCTGTTCGGCATTATTCAAGATTGGATTAATTTGACTGAAGTTGACGTTAGCTAGATAGTAGACTAGTTTATCCGGATCCTTTTCTAAAGATTCTATTTCAACGGCCTTGGATTGGCATTCTGAGACGATGCTCATTAATTGATCATATTTACTTTTAATGGCCAATTGGTAGTAATGACTTTCTCGTTTCTTGAACCATAAGTATAGATAGTACTTTTCAAGGATATCGGATTCGTCGAAGTTGTCCAGGACTATATCTGTTCTTTTAAGAATCGGTCGAAGTTCATTTAGCCATGGTGAATTCATTTCATCATTATCAACTACGTCTGTATAGTATTCTGGATATCTTCTTAATTCCTTTTCCTGCCACCTCAATTGAGTTAAATCCTCTTTTGTAAATGGTAATGAGTTTAATTGTACCGTCACACTATCTATAAATCCTTTCAAATCGTTCGCCTGGTCCTTTTGATAAACCGTATCGATTAGTTTGAAATCCAGAACCTTGAAATCAATATCTAAGCCTAGATCGTTATTGTTTGAGTAATTCTCCAAGTTGGTAATATATTCTTGATTGGGATTTGAGCAACCAAATAACAAGATTGTCGATATTAATAGAAATGTGAAACGGATCATATTCAAATAACTTTGATAAAATGCCAAAGCTAATCAAATAGGTGTTAAAAACTAATATTAGGAACAGTTCAAAATCTAATTGCCGGTTGAATAAGATACCTAAGCAATCATTTCCGAGAAAATAACTAAAGAACAAAAGGGGGGGTATATGTTAAAGTTTATCATTAACTTGATTATGTCTTTAAAATAAAGATATATTTACATTAATAACTTAAAATACTATGTCGAAGAATATTAGCACGAATCAATTGCACGTACTTTCTATTTTGTCGGGTGGCGAGAAATATGGGCTTGAGATTATAAAAGCGATGAAAGAGGTTGGAGCTACAATGCATCTTGGCTCACTATATAACTTGCTGAATAGTTTAGAAAAAAATGGTTTTATAGATGCAGTTAGTAAAGAAGCAACAGCAGAGAGAAACTACAACAAACGAAGATATTATAAAATCACAGCTCTTGGTGAGCAGAAATTCGACGAAGTACGGATATCGTTACAAGCCAATTGGGCTAATCTAAAACTGGTTTAATGAAAAGATTTTTTATTTGGATACTTTACTACTGTAGATTGCCACTTGCAGCGGGTCATTTCTTCATTAATTATATCTATGCTTTCATGATGTTGTTTTACAATTCGATCATGTTGGATAATGATGCATGGCTTAAATGGAAAAGAGACATAATAGAGTCTGAATATGGATGGCTACAAAATGTAGCCCGCATCTCAAGTTGGGTCGATGAAAATGAGAAAAAAATCAGTGGGTCTAAAAGTTTAAACTCATTGGATTTCATAAAAAGATTCATTCCGTCCAAGAATCGAGAAGAAATAATAGGGGATCTATACGAAGTCATAGATGGCATGAGAAAAGACGGATACAAAGAATGGCATATAAAAATAGCCATTGCTTCTCAGCTTTTCTTTATTGGTCTTGGGCTCATGAGAATTAAGTTTAGTGATTTAGTTTCTAAAGATTCGAAAACCGAAATTGATAGAAGCTAATATTACTTGAACATATCCCACCACCAGATTAAGAATCGATAATAATTAAGCGCTAAGTGATTATAAGCTGCCTTAATTTTTTTCATCAACCCTCTATAGTCATTTATTTTGAAGAACCTCAATAAATGAATCAGTGCTACAATAGCAGCAAATAATGTTGTGTTCGAGAAGAATTTCATACAGATAATATTTTGGTTATTAATTATCAGTTCATGGGTACTCAGTTGAACCAAAAATTATGCCAGCAAGTAGTTACTGCTCAGTATACTACGAAATGTTAAAATTGTGATTGGAAGAAACTAAAATGATCAATCTTACGTACTAATTATAGATCGTGTAAGTCGTGTAATTGGCGAGATTTTGCGCAACGTGAAACAAAGATGAAGAGAAATAAGTAGTCTGCTCCTATTTTTTAAATTTGACCTAACGGTCGTAACGTTTATTATTTTGGACTCTGGCAGATGGTCTGTTACATAATAAACATAATCAGCCGTTATGATTGAAATTGCTATTGCCATTATTGTTGGCCTAATTACATCAGCTATTTACGATTACGGAAAATCCCGTATCTTAAAGAAAAAAGAAAAAGAATCGAACCCACCGCCGCCATCAGAATAGTCATCGGTGCCTTAATTGGTGTAGCTCTTTATTGGGGAGTAGTTAAGCCATTCATTTTAAAGAAGAAATAACTATTTCTAAGGTCTTCTGGATTAATCCGATGAGTATTACCATTACATCAAGAATAGGAGGAAAATGCTTCATACGAGCGTGTGGTTGATGATCTTCGTCTTTCCACGACCTACAAACGTAACTAAGAACCCGATTTAATATTTTCCTCACTATCGGTACTTTGAATATTAATACCGTTATGGAATCAATTGTAACGAGAATAAAGGAATTTTGTAAATTCGACTGATTTAGTATTCGATTCATTTAATAATCAGATTATGAAAATTATTTCATTTGTAAAAAGGGATGAAGATCCGAGTGTTGAGCTTGTAAAATATGACTGTACGTATTCACTTGAAGATATACCCAATAAGGAATTCACTATTCAAGTTTCGGCTACATTGAGTCATCATTTCGCAACGCAGATGGAAACATCGGAAGTATTGGAGGCCGTTAGAAAAGATATTGAATCGGTTGCTTTGGATGGATCTGCAGCACCAGACGGCTTTAAAATACATTTTTCATCTGCGACGTTTCAAACGGTTTATGTCGTATAAAACGATATGTTTTGAATAATGATGAAAAGACGAATAATCCTTACAAAAGAAAACAAGATCCTCTTTAGTAAAGTGGCGGCCAAGGCTGAATATATAGCTAAATTGAAGGCTTTACTTGATAAACAAGATTATGAAGGGGCGGCGAAACTTAGGGATTCTTTTAAGAGTGTGAAACGGTAATTAATATCGAAAAATATCGAAAGGGGGAGTACAGTTCAAACAAATCTAGTTAATATCTCAAAATTCTTTTACCAGGGCTTTCGAACACTAATTTATGCTGAACTATGGCACTTTTTATGAATGCATTAATCCTTCTTATCAGTCCTTTTGATTCAGAATCTTTATCAAGTTTTCTCAACGAACCGTCATGGTCTCCAAAAATATGAACTTCAAAATGCGAAGAATTGAACATGTCTGGTTTGTGGATAGCTTTTAAATTAAATTTTCCAAATTTATGTTTTTTCGATCCTGAATTAACTGTATAGTTGCCTTGGAGTTGTTCGATTTCTTTTATAAGGAAGAATATTGCCGTTGTAAATGAATTTCTTGCAACGATTACATCTTCAAAACTAATCTTTGAAATTTCCTCATCAGAATTGAAACTTTTTACGAAGTCATCGTTAACGGAATAGTATAAATCACTTAGAGTCACAATGTCCTCCGAATCTTCATGTTGACTGCAAAAGACTAGATTTGTCGATAAATCGAAAAAACTGTTCGGACTTACTATTTCGAAGTCAAATTTTTTTGTAACAGAATTATATAAATCCTCCACACTTACACCTCTTGCTAAGTAGCAATCATCACATTTCGTCGACGTAATGAAAGAAACTTTTTTTTCAGAACAGACTATCTTATTCGCAACCTCCATACGCTCCTAAACTTTCATTGAACATAAGGCACCTAGATTCCTCACTAACTAAGTCATTTAGCTCACGGATAGCTGCGCTATATGAAATTGGACCCTCTTTGATAAGTTCATTGCCTTTATATAAACTATAGAATGTTTCAAAACCATCATCTAAATATGTTTCCACGTAGAGAGATATATTCTTGCCAACTTGGAAGTTATAGTGTAGACTTGGTGAAGAAGTAACCGATAAAGAAAATTCTCTTAGGTCAAAATCTAAAATTTTATCTAAGAGTTCAGTTTTAGAAAATTCTAATTCTCTTGCCCCGGAATTAAAGATTTCTTTCGAAATTTCAGACAGTCTATGCGAGTAAGTTTCAAAGCATGATTTTGTAATACTCCTAAGGAATTTATTATCGTACATCCGGTCTAATTCAATACGATTCGTATTAACAGTACATACTGTCTCTATTTTCGGGAAAGGTGAAAATTTATGCATTTTTTAGGTCAAATTCTTGATCAATAATATTGTTGTAAGATTTTACAAATTCGTCACTTTTAATCAAATCTCTGAAGTTCAGTTTTTCAAAATCATATGCAAAGCCGAAGATCTTTTGGTAAATCGAAGTATGAATAATATTCTTGTTGCAGCTATAAATAACAAACCTTATTCCTTTTCTTGCATTTTTAAATTGTATGGCATCGAGTCCAACTATATCATTAGTTGAGTATTTTCTGAATATCGCATCTGGTAAAGACTCGTCTTCAAAATGTTCGTGCATTTCCAGTTCTAAATTATTTATGCGTGAAATATTTAGCTTTGGTTGAATCATTTCAATAATGTCCACAATTCTATCAAAAGTTGAAGACGATATTTGCAGCTCGTAAGGATTAACTTCAAAAGAATCTAAACTCTCATTTGAGAGGCTAATATTCGTTCTATTTCCAGAAACGAAGTAATTATTGGTAATAACAGAAAAATCCTCAATGACGCCACACTCAAGGAGAAATTCCTTGGTAAAGCTTGTTGAGTCTATTTCGCGTACATTGAGAGTTACTTTGTTATATTGAATTTCTCTAGTCATACTTCTAATTAACACAAAAACTTTGCTAAAGATTAAAAATAATAGAAATTTCGAAACAATTAACTTTTCGACAACCCAAGCGACAACGCAAAATAAAAAAGCCCTGTAAATCAATGACTTACAAGGCTAGTAGTAGCGGGGACAGGACTTGAACCTGTGACCTTCGGGTTATGAGCCCG
>JAHDGD010000101.1 GCA_020627825.1 Saprospiraceae bacterium | reverse complement strand
AATAAATAATTTATTGACATTATAACGCATAGATTATAATCAATTGCGAGCTAGTAATCCCGAACTCAGGTTATTATGACCTAAACTGCTTTTGAAATTAGCCCATCGCCAACTTTTGCTCACCCACCAGAATGGTGCCTCTGATTCATTCACAAAAGTTGTTATTTCTTCGGCATTTCAAGTCTCATTACGGAGTTCTATTAAATAACGTTAAATAATTCGGGATCAAATAATTTCAAAAAACTCTTAATTTGAATTGTGTAAAATGTTATATGAGAACAGTACTTTTGCATTATACCAACATTTCTAACAACATATTTGGGTTAACATAGTCAAAATAGTACCGAGTGAATTTAGTGCAATCTGTTTTTAAGATGAAATGCCCTCGCTGTCGAAAAGGGGATTTATTTATAAAACCGTTCAACGTTTCTAAACCTATACACATGCACGAGCGATGTGCTCAATGTGCACAAAATTTCGAGCCCGAGCCAGGGTATTATTTCGGAGCTATGTTTATTTCCTATATATGGTCGGGATGGCTGTGTTTATTTCTAGCAGCTTTTACTATTTTGGTTTTAGAGTGGTCGATAAATGCCTCTTTAGGGGCTATAATAGGGCTATACATTATATCTTATTTTTGGGTTTTGCGTATTTCTAGATCTATGTACATTCATTTCGATGTAAAGTATGCTCCGCAAAATTAATGTTCATTTTTTTAAACCTTTTCTTTGCATTCTAGTTTTAGCTAGTATATTTGTCTTATGAATTTAAACTTACACATACATCATCATCATTTATTATCGCAACGGCGGGTAAGATGTTAATGTATTTGTATTAAGATATATTTTTTAAGCTCGCTATATGCGGGCTTTTTTTATGTCTACATATAGCGAATAATACAGAAAAATGATAAAAATCGCTATCCAAAAATCTGGAAGACTCTTTGATGAATCGATCAAGCTTTTGAAGGAATGTGGACTTTCTATTGATAATGGGAAAGGTCAACTAAAAGCGCAAGTACGCAATTTTCCTGCAGAGATTCTTTATTTACGCAATTCCGATATACCTTTTTATGTGGAACAAGGAATTGCAGATCTTGCTATTATTGGTCAGAATGTAGTTGCTGAAAAAGAAGTTCAAATTGAAGAACTACTTACCCTAGGATTTTCAAAATGTAGATTATCTATTGCTACTCCTAGAAATACTTCATATCATTCAATTACTGATTTACAAGGAAAGAGAATTGCAACTTCATATCCTGCAACATTGAAACAATATCTGGAAAAAAATAAAGTAGATGCCGCCATTCATTTAATCAATGGTTCTGTCGAAATTGCCCCTAGTATAGGGTTAGCTGATGCAATATGTGATTTGGTAAGTTCTGGAAGTACTTTATTTAAGAATAACCTTATAGAAAATGAGGTCATTTTTAAATCGCAAGCCGCTTTATATGGAAATAAAGATGCTTTAGACAAAAAGAAAACAGATGTAGAGCAGCTTGTTTTTCGAATGAGCAGTGTCATAAGAGCTCGACAATATAAATATATACTCTTTAATATCCCCAATAAAAGTATTGATGCGGCAAGTGCTATTTTACCTGGTTTGAAAAGCCCTACAATTGTTCCCTTAATTGAAGACGACTGGAGTTCATTGCATAGTGTTATTAAAAATGATGATACATGGGATATTATAGACCAATTAAAACAAGTAGGAGCACAAGGCATTCTTATTTCTGACATGTCAAAAATTGTAGTGTAATGAAAGAATTTATTAACCCTTCTAGAGAAATGTATGATCAATTGGTGCGAAGACCAACTATTTCAGCACGTGAAATGCGAAATACAATTTCTACTGTATTCAAGGAAATTGAATTAAAAGGAGATGAAGCAGTAAAATCTTTTACTTCTGCATACGATAGTGTTGATCTTGAAAAGATTCAAGTGGGAAAAGAAGTTTTAGAAAGGGCTTACGCCCAAATGGATAAATCCTTAATTCAGGCAATTCGAACGGCAAAAGAAAATATTTATTCATTTCATGAGGCGCAATATCCGACTGATATAAATATAGAGATCAATAAAGGGATACAATTACTACAGAGATCTGTGCCTATCGAACGGATTGGCATTTATATTCCTGGCGGTACAGCACCCCTTTTATCAACTATTTTGATGTTGGCAATACCTGCCCGAATTGCTGGATGTAAAGAGATTGTTTTGTGCTCACCTCCTACGTACAAAGGTTCGATTCATCCAAGTATTCTTGCTACAGCACATATTTGTGGCATTCAAGAAGTATACGCAGTGGGAGGGGCACAAGCTATTGCTGCAATGGCCATAGGTACTGAAACCATTCGTAAAGTAATGAAAGTTTTTGGACCCGGGAATCAATTTGTTACAGCCGCTAAAGAATATGCAATAGATTATGGTGTTGCAATGGATTTGCCTGCAGGGCCAAGTGAACTCTTAGTTTTTGCAGATGAGACTTCAGTGCCAGCATTTATAGCAGCTGATCTTCTATCTCAAGCTGAACATGGAGTAGATTCACAAGTTGTATTGATTACAACATCAAATGATATAGCGATTCAAGTAAAAAACGAAGTGTATGATCAAGTAGAACGTTTACCACGAAAGTCGATCGCTACAGAAGCCTTAAAAAATAGTTTTTCAGTAGTGATTGATTCTCCAGAAGAAGCATTTTATTTTATCAATCAATATGCACCTGAACATCTTATCATTGCGAGTGAACAACCTTCCTCTTACATCGATAAAATACAAAATGCTGGAAGTGTTTTTCTAGGGAATTATTGTCCTGAAAGTGCAGGCGATTACGCTTCAGGAACAAATCATACTTTACCTACCAGCGGATGGGCAAAAGCTTACAATGGCGTCAATATCGATTCGTACATGAAAAAAATTACTTTTCAACACATCAATAAAGAAGGATTAGAATTAATTGGTAATGCCATTACGTTGATGGCAAGAGAAGAACAACTTGAAGCTCATGCACGTGCAGTGGACATCAGGCTTAATACGAAAATATGAAACGAACAATAATAGAATTAATGCGCACTAATGTTGCACAAATGCAAGGGTATAAATCAGCAAGACATGAGTATCAAGGCTCTGCTCAAGTTTTTCTTGATGCCAATGAAAATCCTTTTGATTGGCCATATAATCGGTATCCTGATCCACATCATTTCCGGTTAAAAAGAGATTTATGGAAAACGATTGGATGGGAAATGGGGAAAATAACGCTCGGAAATGGGAGTGATGAATTGATCGATTTACTTATCAGAGCATTTTGTGTTCCAGGTAAAGACTCCATTCGAGTCTTGAATCCATCTTATGGAATGTATGAAGTAAGTGCAGCATTAAACGAAATTTCTATTGTGCCTACAGACTTGAACGAAGATTTTGAATTGGAGCCAGATTTGTCATTTTTGAACAATTGTTTGCCATCTGAAAAGATATTCTTTGTTACTTCACCGAACAATCCTTCAGGAAATGCTTTTCATCCTGCTCTATTGGAAAAGATCGTGAAGCAATATGATGGAATCGTAGTTGTTGATGAAGCCTATATCGATTTTTCATCACGTGATTCTATGTATCATCTTATAGATACCTATGATAATCTAGTGGTGTTGAGAACGTTTTCGAAAGCCTTTGCTTCAGCAGGAATAAGAGTAGGAATAGCACTATCAAGTCCTTTGATAACAAATGTGTTACACAAGATAAAACCACCTTATAATCTTTCAACTCTTGTCATGGACGAAGCTATTCAAGTGTTGCAGAAATACGACCGAATTAAAACTCAAATCCATCTACTTTCAGCGGATAGAGATCAATTAGCACTGGATCTACAGACATTGAAAAATGTAGAAAAAGTGTTTCCTAGTGATGCAAATTTTCTACTAGTACGCGTAAAGAATGCTCAGTCTATGTATGATTATCTTAGAAAGAACGGCATTATCGTTCGTAATCGGAATGGCCAATTTCATTGTGATGAATGCTTAAGATTTACAGTAGGGACTCCCGTGGAAAATAAAAGACTTATGGAAGTATTGCGCAACATGGAAACAGCAGAAAATTCTAATTGAATTTAAAAAAGAAAGGAAAATGGTAAAAGAGAAAATATTATTTCTAGATCGAGATGGTGTCTTGGTTTATGAACCTCAAGATTATCAAGTGGATGATATAAATAAAGTTACGTTCCCCAAAGATTTATTAACATCCCTATCTAAGATCAACAATACTCTAGATTATAGTCTGGTTATGATAACAAATCAAGATGGACTAGGTTCGGATTCTTTTCCAGAAAAAGATTTCTGGCCTGCTCACGAATTGATCTTAAGAACGTTAGAAAGTGTGGGTATACAATTCAAAGAAATTCACATTGACAGAAGTTTTGCTTCGGATCAATCTCCATATCGAAAACCAGGAACTGCAAGGTTGAAAAAATATATGTCAGGTGAATATGACTTAGAAAGGTCCTTTGTTATAGGAGATCGATTAAGTGATATGCAATTGGCAAAAAATCTAGGTTGTAAAGGGATTCGGATTCATGCATTGGAAGAGGCGGTGGAATATGAGGATTTAGGGGAGACGATAGTTTTCGAAGCAAAAGGGTGGAAAGATGTGGAGTCTTTTTTATTGGGACAAGACCGGGCGGTACTAGCAGATCGAAAAACACATGAAACGCGTATACAAGCAATGTTAAATCTCGATGGATCTGGAATTGCAAATATTTCTACTGGTCTTAAGTTTTTCGATCACATGCTTGATCAAATCGCCAAGCATAGTGGCGTGGATATAACGGTGGAGTGCAAGGGCGACTTAGAAGTTGATGAGCACCATACTGTGGAAGATGTGGCGATTGTTCTAGGCCAGTTGATTCAAAAAGCAATAGGGAAAAAAGTAGGGATTGGTCGTTATGGGTTTGCTTTACCGATGGACGATTGTAGGGCACAGGTTTTGCTTGATTTTGGGGGAAGAAGCTGGATTGAATGGAAGGTTGAATTTAAGCGAGAAAGGGTGGGGGATGTTCATACCGAAATGTTCTTTCACTTCTTTAAGAGTCTATCAGATCATGCCGCAATCAACTTAAATATAATAGCTGAAGGTGACAATGAACATCATAAAATTGAAGCCATTTTTAAGTCTTTTGCTCGCGCTTTAAAAACCGCTATAAAGCAAGATAAAAATGACTTTTCAATACCTACAACAAAAGGAATGCTATGATTGGAATAATTGATTATGGTGCAGGAAACACTAAATCCGTAATGAATGCTCTTGATCGCTTGAATGTACCGTATTTCTTAAGTGATGAAGTGAAGGAATTGCGTTCAGCTGATAAACTCATTTTACCTGGGGTTGGCCACGCAAAAAAAGCCATGCAACAATTACAGGAACGCCAATTGATACCCTTTATTCAAACATATGAAAAACCGTTTTTGGGTGTCTGTCTAGGTATGCAATTACTGGCAAGCTTTACAGAAGAAGGAAATACAAAATGTCTTGGAATACTTGAAGATCAAGTTAAATTTTTTTCACTTGATCAAGAAAAAGTACCCAAAATGGGATGGAATACCATTCAACCAAGTAAGGATGTTCTTATGAAAAATATACCAGACACTGCTTACTTTTATTTTGTCCACAGTTACTACTTGCCCTCTTCTTCTTACAGTATAGCTGAGGCTGAGTATGGTATAAAGTATACAGCAGCTGTTCGAAAAAAGAATTTTTGGGGGGTGCAGTTTCATCCGGAGAAAAGCGCTTCTTCTGGCGCATTGATTTTACAAAATTTTATAAACCTATGACGAAAATTTTTCCAGCAATAGATATTATGAACGGCCATTGCGTTCGATTGACCGAAGGCTTAGAGGAATCACAAAAGAGATATGATAGTTCGCCTTTGGAAATGGCTATTCGATATGAAGAATATGGTGCTGAAAATGTGCATATTGTAGATTTGGATGCGGCTTTCAATAAGGGAAACAACTATGATGTGGTGAGGGAAATTATAGAATGCACCTCATTAAACATTGAAATAGGTGGTGGTATACGAACGACTTCTCAGGTAGATGAATTATTGTCTTTGGGCGTAAGCCAAGTAATTGTAGGAAGTACCGCAGTAAAAAAACCTGATGTAGTAAAAAACTGGATCCATACATTCGGTGCTGACTCCATAGTAATAGGAGCTGATACTAAAGATGGCAAAATTGCAATCAATGGATGGAAGGATGTAAGCGATGTATCTCTTGTATCATTTATACAAGATTATGCTGTGGCTTCCGCCCAAAAATTTTTATGTACTGATATTTCAAAAGATGGGAAGATGCAAGGATCATCACGGTCTTTGTATAAAGAACTGCAGGTATCATTTCCTACCCTTGATTTTCTAGCTAGTGGTGGCGTTTCTTCTCTTCAAGAAATCAAGGAATTGAAAGCCATGAATATGTACGGAATTATAGTAGGTAAAGCTATTTACGAAGGAATTATTCCTCTTGAAAATTTATTTCTATCATGATAACAAAACGAATTATTCCTTGTCTGGATATAAAGGATGGGCGAACTGTAAAAGGCACTAATTTTATATCAATAAAAGACGCTGGCGACCCGCTAGAGTTGGCGAGGAAGTATGAAGAAGAAGGAGCAGATGAGTTGATTTTTCTTGACATTTCTGCCACGGAGAGAAAAACAGAATTACTGACAGAACTTGTAGAACGTTTAGCGAGCGAGTTATCTATACCCTTTACAGTAGGTGGTGGTATTCAATCTGTTGATGCTGCTTACACTCTTTTGCGAAATGGAGCAGATAAAATTGCTGTGAATTCCGCTGCTGTATATCGGCCTGAGTTGATTTCTGAATTAAGCCATGCATTCGGGGCACAATGTATTGTTGTTGCCGTTGATGCAAAAAAAGAGCTTGATGATTGGTGGGTTTATACACATGGAGGTAAAAAGAAAACCGACCGATTATTATATGAATGGGGAAAAGAAGCAGAGTCACTCGGTGCGGGAGAATTGTTATTTACTTCTATGGACCATGATGGAACGAAAAAAGGATTTGCTTGCGAAGCTTTAAAAAAGCTTAATGAAACTGTAAGAATCCCCATTATTGCAAGTGGAGGCGCTGGAGCAAAAGAACATTTTACGGACGTATTCAAGGAGACTAATGTGGATGCAGCTTTGGCGGCAAGTGTGTTTCATTATCAAGAAATTTCAGTACCCGATTTAAAAAGATTTTTGGCGCAAGCCGAAGTACATGTAAGATTGTAAAAGAGACTTAAAATGGTGAAAATAGAAGATCTAAACTGGGAGAAAACGAATGGTTTGATCCCTTGTATTGTCCAAGATATACAGACCAAATCTGTATTAATGTTGGCCTATGTAAGTAAGGAATCACTTGCTGAAACCTTGAAACTCAACCAAATGGTTTTTTATTCCAGAACCAAAAATAGGTTATGGCGGAAAGGAGAAGAGTCGGGAAATGTTTTGAAACTTCATGATCTTAAAATGGATTGCGATCAGGATACACTCTTAGCTTATGTTTCTCCTACTGGACCTGTTTGTCACAAAGGATATGACACGTGTTGGGAAGAACAAAATAAAGCCGCATCACAGTTTCATAGATTAGAAAAAGTGATACAACATCGCAAGCAGAATCCTACAGATCAATCCTATACGGCTTCGTTATTCCGAAAAGGAATAAATAAAATTGCGCAGAAAGTTGGAGAAGAAGCGGTGGAGTTAGTCATCGAATCAAAGGATGACAATGCTTCGTTGTTTCTTAATGAAGCGGCAGATTTGATGTATCATTATATTGTACTCTTAGCGGCAAAAGGTTTCACACTAAAGGATGTTGAAAATATTTTATCAGCAAGAGAATAGAGGAAAAGAAGGTAGATCATAGGTTATGATTTTTGGGCTTTAAGCCCAAAAAAAAGGATTCAGATAAACCTATAGTGCAGGTTTACTCAATTTCAATGTTGAAAAATTGGAATGCTCCTACATTTCGAACGCCATCATTTGCCCCTAGAGATAAACGGTATGCTCCTGATGTAAGTGTTTCAGGAATTGTATATTCGAAATCAAAGCTATATTCAGTTGAGGTGTTTTCTTCGAAAATAAACGCTTGATCAGTATTAAATGTATTTCCTGAAGATAAATCTGTATAACTTAAATATAAAACACCATTACCTCCTTCGCCCAATGAACGATTGTCTGTTACCTTTCCTTTGAATCGAACATTTTCTCCTTTTGATACAGCTAAAATATTCGAAGTAGGTTCTTCTATATATATTTCTGGAGCAACATTGTCTAGTGGATTTGTGATCTTTAAAGCGAAAAAATTAGTAAACGGACTGTCGTTTCCTTCCGCATCAATAACTTGAATATGGTAATGGTAATTTCCAGCAGTTACGTTTTCTGGAACTTCAAATATACGTTCAACTGAAGCTGTGGTACCTTCAATATCTGCAATGTCAAGAATAGACCAATCAATGGTTTGATTATCAACATCTGGAGGTGAAAAAGATGGTGCACTTCCGCCTCCATGGCCATGACAATCAAAATTATTATGTATATCAACTTTATATTGAGAAAGCGCTTTATCATCCGTAAAAATGGCATCAAAAATCAATTGATCTCCGCCTGTTAGCACATAGACATCTGGTTGTATATCACCACATATCTCAGCATTGATTGGCTCAGGCGTAGTCGAAATAAATTGGACAGAAGGCGGCTCAAGATCAACTGTTCTATTGATACAACCAATAGTGATACAGATAGATAGGACCAAAAAATAATAGCGTACTTTCATTAAAATGTCTTTGTATAGCAAATATAACAGAATGTTTTGTTATTGCATCTTAGTTGCATTATATTTGTGTTATGGGAATCGTAAGGAAGACAAAATCAGTAAAAAAAGTGATTGATACATTTGAAAACGCTAATCAAGCGCTTTCGGTTGTTGAATTGGTAAAGAAATATGATGGAGAGATGAATAAGACAACGGTGTATAGGATTTTGGAAAGATTGGAGGAGGAAGGTGTTTTACATTCTTTCACTGGTAAAGATGGTTTAAAATGGTTTGCAAAACAAGAAGACGCATCTAAGGTCCAGTCAACACATCCACACTTTCAGTGCCAAGAATGTGGAAAATCAGAGTGTTTGTCTGTAGATGTAGAAATCCCATCTGTTCCGAATTATTCTATACAGAAAGCCAATCTTATTTTAGTTGGTGCATGTTCTGATTGCCAGTCTTGAAATTAAATAATACAGTGGATTATAAGGGGGATGATATGATACAGAAGGTACTTTTTACGTTCTTTTTTATTGGGTTTTATTTGGGGGCTTTCGCCCAAATACATGGTGTTGTTCTTGATGATCATAACCATGAGTTGCTTGGTGCTTCCGTTGTGCTTCAGCCACTGGGGTATGCTACCACAACCACTATAGAGGGAGCATTTTCATTTACAGGTCTTGATAACGGACGGTATAGCTTGATTACATCTTATATAGGGTATCTAAAAGATACAACAGAAGTGGAATGGCAGGGAGAGGTTGTGCATGTGAAAATAAAACTTGTGCCTTTTAGTGAAGCACTTGAGACGGTTGTGATTTTAGATGAACATGCCAAGCAAGAAATGACTTTAAATGTAGAGCATGTAACGGATGAATTCTTACAGAAAAACTTAGAAGGTAGCTTTTCTAAGTCTATTGAAAAACTACCAGGAATAAGTTCTATAAATGTAGGAGTTGGTATAGCGAAACCTGTAATCAGAGGCCTTTCGGCAAATAGGATTATCATTAATCAACAAGGTGTAAAACAAGAAAGTCAGCAATGGGGAAGTGATCATGGATTGGAAATAGATCAGTTTGATGTAGAAAGAGTGGAGATCATTAAAGGTCCTGGATCGTTGCAGTATGGGTCCGATGGAATGGGAGGAGTAATTAATATAATGCCAGCTAAAATAGTCCCTAAAAATAGTTTTGCTGGAAGTGTAATGGGAATTTATAAATCGAATAATCTTCATGTTGGAAGTTCAGCAAAACTTGGAGTTAATGTAAATAATTGGTTTGTTTCAGCACGTTATTCTTATCAAGATTTTGCAGATTATAAGGTTCCAGCTGATGTTTTTACATACAATGGGTTTGACTTGCCTATTGTAAACAATCGATTAAAAAACACAGCTGGAAACGAAGAGAACATTAATGTAACGGCAGGGGTAAATAAAGAGTGGGGTATTACACGATTTACATTTAGCCATTATGGATTAGAGGCAGGATTGTTTAGTGGTGCAGTAGGGGTTCCACGTTCATATGCTCTTACAGATGATGGGAATATTCGAGATATAGACATCCCCAAACAAGAGGTAGATCACTGTAAAATGATATGGAATCAAACTTTTTATCTAGGGGATCATCATCTGGTTTTTGATGTAGGCCTTCAACGAAATATCAGACGAGAATTCTCAGAACCAGAATTTCATAGTATCCCTTTATCCCAATTGGAAGACCCAAATGACAAATTAGCTATCGAATTAATTCTGGAAACGTTCAGTATTGCATCACATTATGAATATCACCAAGAGTCAGGCTGGAAACATATCATCGGAAGTTCCGTTCAATGGCAGCAAAATGAAAGAGCAGGATTTGAATACTTATTGCCAAATTTTAAAACATTCAGAGGTGGTTTGTATGGGATTTCTGAAAAGGAGTTATCAAGTAAATGGCTTGTAAACGGAGGTGTACGACTTGATGTAGGAACGAATAATACGGAGTATTTTAAACAATATATTTGGGATAGCAATGAAACCACTATTGATTCTTTAGAATCAATAGCGACGGATGATATTTTTTACAATTGGTCAGCATCAATTGGCAGTAACTATAGTTTCGGCGAAGGGAGATATGTCTTGAAATTAAATCTTGGCAAAAGTTTCAGAGTACCTTACCCGGCTGAAACAGTTTCCAATGGTATACATCATGGTACTTTTCGACACGAAGTAGGTACGCCAGATTTAAAAACGGAACAAGGGTATCAATTTGATGTGGGAGTAAGTTGGGATTTCGATAAATTTCACGGAAGCTTTGCAACATACTTTAATTATTTTGATCAATATATTTACTTGGGTCCTACTTTTCCGGCGCGTTTTTCACAATTACCAGAAGCAGGACAGATCTTTCAATACAGACAAGATGATGCAATTTATACAGGATTTGAACTTCAATGGGAATATGAACTAAGACCCAAAGTTCATCTGAACCAAGCAATCGATTATATTCAAAGTTTTAATCCAGTAACCACTTTGGCCTTGCCTTTTACACCACAACCTTCGGTTCGAACAGAACTCATTTTTTCACCGTTTAATTACAAAAGATTCCAACACTCTTATATTGAACTCGGTCATGAGTATCACTTAGGAGCTACAGGACCGTGGCGTGTAGATCGATCAGAACAGGAAACTCCAGCCTATCAATTATGGAATGTGGGAATGGGGACAGATATTAGCATTGCGAACCAAGAGTTAAAACTAAAGTTTCAGGTACAAAATCTGTTCAACACACCATATCTTGCACATCTTAGTAGATATAGAATCATTAATGTACCCGAGCAAGGAAGAAATCTTGTTTTAAGTGTGTTCATTCCATTTAATGGAGCGTTATAAGTTGTTCTTTTATGTTCATACGGACAAATTATTTATGCAACACTGTTGCATAAATAAAATATCTGTTTATCTTTGAACTATAATTAAATCTAAATAGAAATTGAAAATGATAAAGACAACAAATTTTTTAACGCTTCTATGTATTGCATTTTTTGGATTATTTGTGGCAAGCTGTAATAATAACGCGGAAGATAATGAAATAACAATCACCATAGATGAACCAATAGATGGTGAAACCATAGCAGATTGTTCAGATGTTCACATTCATATTGATTTTGTAGCAACAGATGAAAATCATGAAATTGAGGTAGTTCTTCATCCTGAAGGAGATGTAGATGATAAAATAATTGATTACGATGAACACGATCACGACAAAGAAATTACTTTCGAACAAGAAGTTGATCTATGTAGTTATGGTGCAGGGACATGTTTCCACCTCGAAGTAAGAGCATGTGAAGATCACGATTGTGATGAAGTTGCTACAGCAGAAGTAGAATTCTGTATATAAAAAGAATATTTAAATATTGTTAATAAGTGAATTAATCTAGACAGTCTATGATTGTCTAGATTTTTTTTATAATCTTTTATAAAGCATCCTAACATACCTATATACTTCAACAATAACAAAGATTGAAACGTTTTATAAGAAAAATTTATATGAAGATTAAAAACGTATTTCAATTCTTATTTGCATTATTTTTATTTTCTGCTTGTACCAATGATTCTCAGTTTGTTTCAGGTCAATTTGATGATTCATTTAAGTTGATTTCTGAATCTGATGTTTTTATTGCTGGCTATTATGTAAATGAACAGGAGGTCAAACTTGTCATAGAAGATTTACAAAACACATCGGATAATAGAAATGATCCATTTCCGGCGCTAGATTTTATAGCACTTCGAGTAGATATGAATAACAACAACGAACCTGATAACAATATAGATAAGAGTTATAGCAAATCATCTAATAATACACCTTGTATGCAATTTGTAGTACAAGAAGGGACGGCATTTACTGGATGTATAGCTGAGGAAGGATATGTTTATGAGGCAAGATTCAGTTCAAGTGATAGTGCAGAAGAAGAGCATGTGGTGTATGAAATTTTATTAAGACGAGAATCTATTTTTTCAGAATCGGATACTGTAGGATTAATATTTGTAATGAGTGGAAACGATTCAGGAGGATCGATACCATTTTCATTTTCTCCTCTTTTTTTGGAAACAATTGAATTCACTTTATAATTTGATCATACTGAAATATGCATTTTAAATGGTATAAGGTTTTCAATATCTTGATACCTTGTTAATGCATCACTAGAAAGACTATATATTTGGAAATGAATTTAGCTTTCTCTCTGAATTCTAAAGATTTTTGGGCTCGAGCCCAAAAAAAGTAAAGAAAATGTGAAGAATAGACAAGGATTTTAATCCCACAAATTAGCATTCACATTAATAACTGGTCATTTATTTCATATGAGTCAATTACATAAAAAGCATCCTAAAGTCAGCACATTAAACAGGGCATTTTACCATCAAAATGAATTTGGTATTTATGGCACAAATTGTGGGGCTATAACTGATTTTACACTTCAAGTTCAGAAGGAATTAAGTAAATATTCGTCTATATATGTTGATGCCGATCATAATAGTGACAACCAAAAAAGTGTACGTCAACATAGAGAAAAACAGTTTCATCATACATCCAATTTTGAACTCTTCGAACAAGATGATATTTTAGAATCCAACTCAGCTGATGTTGCTTTTGTAAATGGGAATCATTATCCGGCATCCAATCAAATTGTTATAATAAATCCAGCAAAAGAAGAAAGTTTGAAAAGAAGAGCGGAACAACTGGATCGAATTTTTATGGTACTGGTGGAACAAGGTGCTGATGAGATTTTTCCATTTGTGAAGGATAGAATGGATAAAGATACAGTAGTGCTTAGAAAAAATGAACTTCGTAAAATTGTTCAGGCTATAGATTCAAAAATTGAAATACCAAAAGTAAAAGCACTTATACTAGCTGGCGGTAAGAGTGTACGAATGGGGGAAGATAAGACCAAAATAGCCTACCACGGAAAAGCACAATTTGCGCATCTAAAAGAACTCTGTGAGGATCTTGGTTTGGAAACATATGTATCGAGAAGTGTTACTTATGACGATGATGCAGATCATGTTATAAAGGATCGAATGCATGATATGGGACCATTTGGTGCCATTGTTTCTGCTTTTATGAAAGATCGAAATAGTGCGTGGTTGGTCTTGGCAAGTGACATGCCATTTATTGACAAAAAATCCATTCAAGATATAATATCTCAACGATCAAGTTTACACTTTGCAACATCATATAAAGTAGACGAAAATGCTTTCCCTGAACCTACTTTTTCGATTTATGAACCCAAAATTTATAAAAGAATGTTGGACTTTTTAAGTTTAGGCTATACATGTCCGCGAAAGGTTCTTATCAATTCTTCCGTTAAACTCATCATACCGACTGATAAAAATGTACTGCGAAATGTGAACACGAAAGAAGAGAAAGAAGCTGTTCTGAAGACATTGCAATAGGGGGAGATTCCTTGTATTTTTAGATATTTAATTCAATTCTTTTAGATTATAATCTGTAATCATCTGTAAAATGCAGTTAATCATTGTATTATTTATATATATTTTTTGATATGTTAAGATAAAAAACAT